>NZ_FTOK01000008.1:0-123470 GCF_900156705.1 Salimicrobium salexigens
GGAGGAACGCTTCCAGGAAGAAGTACAGAAACAAGCTTTATCATAATCTATGTGTACCCTAGGAAGTTTTGTTGCATTTACTATTGCAATTCAAGCAAGGAGGATGTTTAACATGAACGTAACAAAAACACTCGATGCAACAGGACTGGCCTGCCCAATGCCGATCGTAAAAACGAAAAAAGCCATCAAGGATATCGAAACTGGAGAAGTACTTGAGGTACATGCTACGGACCAGGGAGCCAAAAGCGACCTGAGTGCATGGACTAAATCCTCTGGCCACGAGCTTCTGGAAACGGACGAAAGCTCCGAAGTCCTCAAGTTCTGGATTAAAAAAGGGGAGTAACTCTCCTCTGCATCACCTGATTGGGAGGGGGCCTTTATTCAAAGGTCCCCTTCTCCATTTGTAAAGGAGGAAACTTATATGGAAATCGGTTTGATCATTACAATATTCCTGATCGGGTTCGCGGGCTCTTATATTTCCGGCATGCTCGGAATCGGCGGATCGATCATCAAATACCCTATGCTTTTATACATCCCTACCCTTGTAGGATTTACCGCTTTTACCGCTCACGAAGTCTCGGGTATCAGTGCCGTCCAGGTCTTCTTTGCCACTATCGGCGGTGTATGGGCCTACCGGAAAGGGAATTACCTGCACAAAGAGCTGATCCTCTACATGGGAGTTTCCGTACTGATTGGAAGTCTGATCGGAGGTTTCGGCTCCCGCCTTCTTCCGGAAGAAGGCATCAATTTCGTATACGGTATCCTTGCTCTCATTGCAGCCGTAATGATGTTCATTCCGAAAAAAGGTCTGGACGACCAGGATTTCAGTACAGTTACATTTAACAAACCGCTCGCCTCCGTACTCGCTCTTGTCGTCGGAATCGGTGCAGGTATTGTCGGAGCCGCAGGAGCTTTCCTGCTTGTGCCTATCATGCTTACCGTCATGAAGATACCGACAAAAATGACGATCGCTTCGTCGCTCGCGATCACTCTCATATCTTCCATCGGTTCCACTATCGGAAAAGTTTCGACGGGTCAGGTGAACTATCTCGCTGCCGGTATTATGATTGTTGCCAGTCTTATTGCTGCTCCACTCGGAGCCAAAGCAGGCAAGAAGATGAACACCACTATCCTCCAGGGAATGCTTGCTGTTCTCATACTTGGCACGGCTATCAAAATATGGCTGGATATTTTCGGAATCTGACAGCTATACGAAAAACCCCCTGCAGCTGGCTGCTGCAGGGGGTTTAACGTTTATTCCGAAGACTGGCCGTTCTCTTCCACCAGTCGACTTTCGTCGAGATAGCGGAGCAGATCTCCGTAAATGACGGAGTCCGACATACTGAGCTCTTCCCGCGCTTTTTCGAAACCTTCTTCGCAGGCCTGGCCGGCCGTTACTTTCTCACCGGTCTCCCGATCGTAACACGTGCCTTCGATTCCTACGTATTCCTCATTCGCGAAGTTGCCATCACGGTCTGCCACGAATTCTTTACGATTCTCATTCAACAGATCCGTACCGAACTGGATCGGATTGTCTTCTTCCTCTTCCATTCCAAGGAGATTCATAATCGTCGGTCTCATATCAATCTGACCTCCTACTGTTTCCTTGTTCATGGCCGGAATGTCCTTCCCGTAGATCAGGAACGGAACGCGCTGAAGCTGGAATTGCTCGAATGGCCCTATATCTTTATCAAGATACTGACCCATCGCCTTCTGGTGGTTTTCGGAAATACCGAAGTGGTCTCCGTAAATCATCAGTACCGTATTGTCGTAAAGATCCGACTGCTTAAATTCTTCCACGAACTGTTTAAGTGCCTCATCCTGATAACGCATCGTCTGGAAGTAGTTGTTCAATGTTTTGCTGGAAGTGTCTCCCGCTTCAATATACTTAAGTTCTTCAGGAAGCGTAAACGGATAGTGGTTCGTAAGAGTAATCATTTTCGTATAGAATGGTTTGTCCATATCTTTCATCTTATCGAGCGAATCCTGGAAGAAATACTCATCAAGATAACCCCATCCGTGTGATTTCTCTTCCGTTACATTATAGTCTTCCTTCGAATAATATTTGTCGTATCCAAGAGAGTCATACATCACATTACGGTTCCAGAACGTTTTATCGTTAGCGTGCATCGTCGACGTCGCGTATCCATTTTCACTCAAAATTTCCGGAGTCGCTTCATATTCGTTACCGGAATGAGTGAAGAACACCGCTCCCCTGTTCAACGGATAAAGAGAGTTATCGAGTAAAAACTCGGAGTCCGACGTACGTCCCTGTTTCACCTGATGGTAGAAGTTATTGAAGTAAATCCCCTCTTCTTTCATCTGGTTGAAGTAAGGAGTTATTTCCTGGCCGTTGACAGTATTATCAATAGCAAACGTCTGCGTACTCTCAAGAGAAATTAAAATGACGTTTTTCCCTTCGGCCACCCCTTCAAGCTTATCACTGTCTTCCACGTTCTGTTCGTTCAGATAGTTGATCACAGGAACCAGTTCGTTGCTGTCCGCGAACGTACGCTTCATCTCCGTACGCCCCTGCAGCGTTATATCATAAGCATGATAGTTCAGCAGGCCGATGTACTGCACAAGCATGTTCCTGTCAAAAGTACGTTCCAGAAGATCCGTACGCTCTGTTTCTGCCCACGCTAAATTAATCATAAATACAGGAATAGCTACTACTGCAAAAGCGAACCCTTCCCAGCGTTTCGGCATAAAAGAGACGAAACGATCTTTTCTTAGATAGAAAAGAAGGAATGCGGCGATTAATACATCTACAAAGAGGAAAATATCCCCGAAAGAAAGAATTTCCTGAATGCTTCCTCCCATGCCGGCAAGGTTGGCTACCTGCTCAATCATCGGTAGAGTGATAAAATCGTTATATTCTCTGTAAAACAGTACGTTAATGTACAAAAGCGCAGAACCGAGGATGTACGAAACCAGCATCCCTTTTCTTCCAGCAATAAGCAATCCGATCCCAAAGATAAGAAGAATACTGCTCAGCGGGTTAAAGGCGAGAATAAAAGCTTCATTCGTATTCTCCACCGGAAGATTGAACACGAACCGCTGGATCACATACATCTTCAGCCAGAACAGTGCAATCACTGCAGCATACGTGCCGAATTTCGTTTTGTTATTAATAAAAGCATTTTTAATTTTAGTAATCATTGTAAAACCTCCGTTAAGTTTCGCACAACATTATTTTACATCATTTCCTCCCTAAAGTGTATCGAAACATGCTATTTTAAGGAAATCGTCACAATTGAAGGCGCTTTAATATTGAATAAAAGGTTTACACGATAAGAGAAACAGGAAGAATCTCAATGAAAATGACTATAGGAGGAATTACAGTGAGTAACAGAAAAGAAGATTTTCTTGCTACGTTTCGTGCCCATCGTAAGGTGACGAACGATCTGATAGCTTTGATAGACGAGAAGAAACTGGATTTCGCGCCTACGGATACATCCATGCCGGTTGGTAAACTCGCAAACCACATTCTGGAGGCGACTTACATGTTCGCCCGTCTCGCTAACAATCAGTCTCCTGCCAAGCTTTTCGACGACGATGATAATACGGAACTTAAATCGAAAGCTTCCACTTACACACAGGAAACAGAAAAACTGATTGCTTCCATGAGCGAGGAAGATTTTGACAAGACTATTGATGTCAGCGATATGCTGGGAGAGAAACTTCCGGCCGAAAAGGTACTGGAAACCGGCATGCACCATGAAATTCATCACAAAGGGCAGTTATTCGTCTATGTAAGAGCAATGGGGCACGATGATCTCCCATATTACGTTTCCTTATAAGCCATAAATGAAGGAACGTGAATAAAACAGGTAATAGATAACATTAAGAGACACAGCAGATCGAACTCTAACCTTCCGATCTGCTGTGTCTCTTCAATTTTATTGCGGTTCCCTTACTGATTTATTTACGACGACTTACAGAAACTGCGCAAAATGTGTCGTCTTACTCTTCCGCCAATTCCACTACTATGCCAAGTACTATCGTCAGCATGATAACCATCGATATCGTAAAAGCAAATGCAAAAGACATATTTTTTCTCCTTTCCTACCAGGTCCTGAAGCCGTCGGAACCAGGGGGTGCATGCTGAATCATATCTGCAACGGGAATAGTATAAGCTACAGCAATCAGAACAAGAGCTACACCTATCCACACTGTCCAGTTCTCAAGGATCCCCGGTGTCTCCCTCGCATCACTTTCTGCTATAGGAAATGTCTCCTGCGTGGCACTTTCAGCCATGGGAGCGAACCAGGCCAGCTGAACAACTATAAAAATGAGCAGGGAGGCTGAAAGAAAGAGGATGGACCCCCCTACCGCCATCGTCACGTGATTGGAAATGATTCCTTCAAACCAGGCAAGTGCATCCTCATGCTGATACCCCGTATAAGCTGTACGACGGGGAGCACCAAACAACCCGAGCACATGCTGAGCCGTACTCATCAAAACCATGCCGATCGACCAGGTAATGATCTGAATCAGCGCAAGACGCTGAAGAGCCTTTGTAAACACGCGTTTCGTCAGAAAAGGAATGAGCCAGAACGTTATTCCGAAAAATGTCATGGCTACAGGGGTACCGACCGTAATGTGGAAATGGCCGACCACCCAGAGAGTATTGTGAATCACTTCATTCATCTGAAAACTTGCGTTAATAATTCCTCCGGCTCCTCCGGGGATAAAAAACAGCATTGCAATAAAAATGGATGTGAATCTTACATCTTTCCACGGGAGTTTACGGAACCATCCGAATAACCCCTTCCCTCCGAGTTCACGCCCTCTCGTTTCAAATACTGCAAACATGGAGAAGGCCGTCATAAGAGAAGGCACTATTACCATGAACGTGAGTACCGTCTGCAGAAACTTCCAAAAGCTGGCAATTCCCGGTTCCGTCAACTGGTGGTGAAATCCTACCGGTATAGAAAACAGTATGAATAAGATAAACGATAGTCTGGCCAGAGAATCACTGAAGACTTTTCCACCAATGATTTTCGGCACAATGACATACCATCCGATGTAAGCCGGAAGAAGCCAGAAATAAACGAGCGGATGGCCAAAATACCAGAATAATGAGCGGCTCAACTCTACGTTAATACCTTCTTTCCAGCCGAACGCCCATGGGATAAACTGGAACAGGACAGTAGCGACTACTCCGAGACAGGCAATGATCCACAGGATAATGGTAGCGACTGTCATATAAGCAAAAAGCGGACTTTTTTCTCCCTTATTCGCTTTGCGCCACACTAAGTAGTGACCCGCTAAAGCAAAGCTTTGCACCCAGGTACCGACGACGAACAGCGCCAGTCCTACATAGAAAAAGCCATTAGCCATCATCGGGGCATAAAAAGTATAAAGAACAGAGGCCTCTCCGCTTACAATCATTACTGTAGTCATCACTGTACCCGTTGTGGTAATAATCAGACCGACCCAGTTCCAAAACACAACTTTCGGCCCGAAAGCCCCTAAGGTTCTGCTCATGCCGGACTGGAAAAAACCAAAGATAAAAAATGTAGTAAATATGAGAGCCAGAAGCACACCATGAGCCGTTAAAATCTGATAGTAATCCAGCCAGGCAGGTAACTGCAGGGCGTCGTTCCGTATGAATACCTGCATCAAACCACACAGGGTACCAATAATAAAAGCTGTATAGGCTATACCTAAATTCGTAAGGGCTAATTTTCTTTCCGGATTCGGAATGGATACTGCTGTCACTGGTCCACCACCTCAATTTCCATGCTCATAAAATGATGGCCTGAGCCACAATACTCGTTACACACAATCAAATATTTGCCCGGGTCACGGAACACGTGAGTCTTCTCATTCACCTGACCGGGTACTACCATCATATTTACATTGGTATCTACAATGGAAAAACTGTGAGTTACGTCTTTACTCGTCACTTTGAACGTCACTTTTTCTCCGGCAGGCACCTGAATTTCTCCAGGAGTGTACCCGAAAGCCTCAGCGACTACTGCTACCTCATAACTTCCGTCTTCCTTTTCATGCACACCGGGCTTATCAAAAGGAGGAGTAGATTCCAGGTTATCCGGATCCACTTTTTGAAGACCACCTGCCGGAGTGTGACCCTGATGAAACGCACTGACCCCCACAACCGAAAGGAAAATGATGAGTGCTGCAAAACCGAATGTAAGCCAAATTTTTTCATACTTATGTAAATGCATAAACACCCTCCTTTATAAACGACCGATATACAGGGTATATACCCCTATCCACATAGCAACGATAATGAATCCGACCACGAACACGCTAACCAGCGTTCCTTTCAGAGGCGGTTCTTTTTTCATGCCTGTCTTCCCCCTTTCTTTTCAATTATAACAAGAAAGGGTTCGAATAGTTATCGGGGAATCCCCTCATCTTTATGAAGGTAATCCCCTATAAATTAAAAAAACCCGGAGGACAGGGTGTGAATAGTTGTTTCAGCAAAGTTCACCCCCTGCATCCAGGTATAAAAAGCGCTCTGATTCTGAAATTTTTACATATTTTTAGGGAACGTAGCTTTAACAGTCGTGCCCTCTCCCGGTCTGGAGTAAACAGTGAGTTCACCACCTGCCGATCGGGCCCTTTCCTGCATGCTGAAGGTCCCTACCCCTCTTTCTGTCCGGCGTTTATCGAAGCCTTCCCCCTCGTCGCGGATGACCAGGGAAATATAGTCCAGGTTTTCCTCAATTTCAACCTTCACTTCTTCTACTCCTGCATACTTACGTGCATTCGTCATAGACTCCTGCACAATACGGTAAATCGCGGTTTCCGTCTCCGGGTCCAGACGCGTTGTCAGTGTAGTTCTGAAATTCGCTTCCATTCCGTATGCTTCCCGGTGCCTGTTCACAAACGATCGTATCGCCGGGATCAGACCGAGCTCGTCGAGCGTTGAAGGCCTAAGTTCCCAGGAGATATCACGCACCTTTTGAATGATACTGCTCACTTCTTCTTCCATGCTGTCAACGAGAGGGGTTGTACCTTCCTGTTGTAACCGCTGAAGGCCGATGAGAAGACTGTACAGATTCTGGCCGATCCCGTCATGTAATTCCCGGGACAGGCGTCGCTTCTCTTCTTCCTGTACAGAAAGAATCCTCGTCGCCATTTCTTTCAGTTCCTGTTCGAACTGTTTTCTTGCCGTTATTTCATTCCTGATAGCCAAATACTGATACGGCTTTCCATCCTCTTTCAGAAAAGGTACAATAGTTGTTTCCACCCAGTAGAAGCCCCCGTCCTTCGTCCTGTTGCAAATTTCGCCGCGCCATACGTTACCGGTACCGATCGTCTTCCAGAGTTGTTTAAAAAACTCTTTCGAATGGGTACCTGAGTTTAAGACACGGTGATCTTTCCCAATCAGTTCTCCCGGTTCATATTTAGACACTTCACAAAACTTCCGGTTAACGTATTTAATGCGCCCGCGCTGGTCCGTCACTGCCACAATAGAAGATTCGTCAAGAGCGTATTTAATGTCAAGAAGCTCTTTTAGCGGCTGATAAAAATCCGGGGCAATGCGGCTCCGCTCCCGTATGTTGCTAAGCGTTACGATGTACATATCGTCTTTTTCGTATACGACCACCAGCACGGGAATCGTTTGCCCGTCGGCAAGCAGGAGATGTTTATCAAGCAGTACGTTCTTTTCACACTTTTCAAGCTCTTCCTGCGAAAAATCAAGAAACACATCTTCTATATCCGTAACCGAAGAACGAGCCATCTGCCAGGCCTGTTCGTTAGCAAATAACACTTCTCCTGTTTTATCAAATAAAAAAAGACCTTCCTGGATAGATGCGAACGATGTTATCGGACTTTTCATAACGGTTCTCCCCCTTTCAACTTCTCTGTTAACAGGTTTCGCCAAAGAGCCCACTGCTTCTCTCCGGGCAGGTCAACCGGTGTTCGATACCCGACCATCATTACGCTCGGAAGACTGGCGCCTGAAGCGAGAGGAACGAGGAAAAATGATTTCAGGGACTCCGAATATACGAGAGGGTCCTCGTGAGCTTCTGCATCTGAATAGTAGTACATAGGCGTGCCGGACTGCATCACTTTGCCGACGATACCCAGACCGTAAAGGATACGAACGTGCAGATGTTTATTAGTATTCATGCCGATTGTGTGACTCCATTGGATAGAGGCCTCTTTCTTCTTCCATTCTGCTATCGCCACAACGTCGGCCTGAAGGTTCTTTTTAATTTCCCGGAGTAGTACTTCCACACTCATCGCTCCTTATATCGAATAGCCAAACAGCCCTTTTTTCCACGCATACTCTACCAGCTCCGGTCTCGTCTTCAACTGGAGTTTTTCCATCACGTTCGCTTTGTGCGCTTCCACCGTTTTCACACTGATGATCAGTTTTTCCCCGGTTTCTTTATTGGAATAACCTTTAGCCACCAGAGCAAGAACTTCTTTTTCCCGATCCGAAAGTAAAGAAAAACGATCTCCTTCTTTCCCTTTTTCCACCTTCGTCATATACTCTTCCATCAGCCGTTTCGTTGCGGAAGGGTAGAGATAGGCATCCCCTTTTGAAACCTGATGTATCGCTTTGATCAGCTCATCGTGAGGAGCATTTTTCAATATGCATCCGGAAGCACCCAGCTGAATCGCCCTGAACAAATACTCCTCATCGTCGTGCATAGTCAGAACAAGGACGTTCGTTTCAGGAAATTTATTTTTAATCTCGGACGTTGCGGAAAGTCCATCCTTCCCATGAGGCATCGACAAATCCATAAGTACAAGGTCCGGACGTTGTTCCTCTGTCATGGCGTAGGCTTCGTTACCTTCCGAGGCTTCACCTGCCACTTCCAGATTCTCCTGTGCCTCCAGCAGCATACGCAGCCCTGAACGCACTACAGCATGATCATCCACAATTAGTATTGAAATCATGAGGCCCCTCCTCTCTCTTCACTACCCAGGCGACAGTGCTCTCCTTTTCCTGAACGGAAACCTCGACGCCCGCAAAGACAGCGAATTTTTTTAAAAAATCTTCTTTCATGCTTCTATACAATTCTTTTTCATATAATAATAGCAAACTATTACCCTCAACAAAAACTCTTATTTCTTCCGTGCCGCCTTCGCTGACGACGATCTGTATCAGTTTCTGAAGAAAACGGAATATTATAGGATTGTCTTCATTCCATACATGACAAGCAGTTTCCTCGAATAATATACGGATACCATGCCGTTTCCCAAGTTGGTTTGCGTAAGTCCTCCACGCGCGGTACACCCCCAGCTTCCTGAGAGATACAGGGGAATAATACGAAGACCGCTCACGCATATCTTCAATGATATAGGATATAAGCAAAGCATCTTCTTCGTCCATTTTCCACTTGAGGCCAGTCAGCAATTGACTGTAACGCTCATGTAAATCAAAGGATGCTTCTTCGAGAAGCTGTTCGTAAAAATTATGAATGGATACATCAGGCATCTGCTTCCCCTCCTTCTTCTATTCTATATTTACGTGTAAGTTTCGGGAATCGGGGAAAACCCCTAAATATAGAATACAGAAACCCCTGTAACAGGTGGAAATCATTCAATTATTGAAGAAAGGGGATTGTCCATGTCTGTTGTACTGCAAAGAATTTATGAAGAAGATTCGAAACTCGGCGGCTACCGTGTACTCATTGACGGAATATGGCCGCGTGGAATCTCCAAAGAAGATGCCGGGCTGGATGAGTGGGCAAAAACATTGGCTCCCTCCTCTTCCCTGCGGAAATGGTTCAATCACGATAAGGAAAAATTTGAAGAGTTCCGCTCTTCTTATAAACAGGAACTTCAAAACGGAGATCACCAGGAAGATCTCCAACGACTGAAAGAAAAAAGTGACGGGGAAAGAGTTGTGCTTTTATATGGCACGAAGGAAAAAGAATATAATCACGCTGTCGTGATGAAAGAAATCCTTGAAAGTAAAAAATGAAGGCTGCCGGAGATCCGGCAGCCTTCATTTTATTTATCTTTTCCATCAAGAAACTCTCTTATTGTGAAATCTTTTGTAGACGTAATATTCGCCTGCAGGGAACGCTTTATAATTCTTAACGCATTATCGTTATCTTCTTTGTATTCAGAAGCAGAAGCATTTTCCGGCACCCATAAATGATAGCCGCGCATATAGGCGTCGTTTGCGGTGAACAGCGTACAAATATCTCCGGCGATACCGCTGATAATGAGCTGCTCGATTCCAAGCTGCTGAAGCAGAATATCAAGCTGTGTCCCATAAAATCCGGAATGTTTGGGTTTCAGTATGAAGTACTCGTCTCTTGCCGGCTCCAGTTCTTCTATAACAGGGCGTCCGATCCCTTTTTTCACGTCTTTAATCAGGTCCTCCACGTGATCCTGCCACAGGCCGAAGTTATCATTGACATAGATGACCGGCACATCGTTGTCCTTAGCCTCCTGTTTCAACGTCTTCACATCCGGCACGATTTCTTTCGTATTTTGAAGAAGATTCTCTCCCCCATCGAAATCCATGCTGTTGATAAAATCGATCAATAATAAAGCTGTTTTATTGCTCATTTCGTTTACTCTCCTTTTGGAACCTCAGGCGGGACAGCAGGCATGTGACGCTTATGTTTACTTTTCTCGTGAAGCCCCTCGATAATTTGTTCGTCTTTCTCATCAATCGTTTCTCCGCGCAGATAAGCATCTATCGTTTCGTACGTAACTCCGAGTTCATCCTCATCCGTCTGACCTTCCCAGAGCTCAGCACTCGGCGGTCTTTCAATGACGGACTCAGGTACTTCAAGGTATCTTGCCATTTCCCTTACCTGCTGCTTGGTGAGATGAGAGAGAGGTTCAATATCCGCCGCACCGTCCCCGAATTTCGTAAAGTATCCGGTATACGTCTCGGGGGCGTTTCCGGTACCGATCACTAAATAGTTGTAGTTGGCAGCTACAGCGTACAATGTGCTCATTCTTAAACGGGCTTTAAGATTGGCACCGCCCAGCTGTTCATTGTCTTCCACCCACTCCCCGTGACTCTCGATGTTTCCTTTAATATCTTTGAAAAGTTTTTCGTACGACTCGGTCAGGTTTATACCGAGGTAAAAAAGATTCGCTTTCTTAACGGTTTCCACCGCTTCCTTCTGATCTTCCACTTCCTGTCCGACCGGCATAATCACTCCGAGGGAGTTGTCAGGAAAAGCCCGCTTAATGAGGTTCACGACTACAGCCGAATCAAGACCGCCGCTCACTCCCACTGCAGCACCTTTAGCGTTGGCGTCTTTGATTTTACTCTGCAGCCACTCTGTTAAATAATCCACGTACTCCTTCATTAAAAATTCCACCTTCCTCTGTAATATTCTGTTAGAAAGATACCCATTCCAGGGCAGATTGAAACAATCCCTTTTCACTTCCAGCCTTATCAGTAGGTCTCTATATAATAAAACAAAACCCTTCCCGTTAAAAATATCGGAAAGGGCTTATTTATGGGAAGTTCGGTTTAAGGTAACTGTTTCCGGTTCTTCTTCATATTTTTCGGGAGGGGGGTTTACCGGGAACCCGTCTCAAAAACCGGCTGCTGAAGAGGTTCCTGAGAAAGACGATTTCTATCCGCACGGTTCTTCATGCGGGTCATGAACTCATTACCGGCTGCCAGCACTACGAACGTCGAAAATACAGTGAACAAAATTATGAAAAGAGATGCAACCATCGTCTCTTCCTCCTTTACAAACATAATTATTTATCATATCCATGTATATAATATCAAATTACCCCCTGAAGTAAAGTTAAAAAGCTCCATTCTTAAAAAAACTTGTATTTTCTTATATATCCTGTCACATACTCGTGATATTTTCACGGGATAAAGTATTACCTGCATACATTTTCTGCATATAAAAAGACCGGGGGTACCCGGTCTTCTCATCCATGTTTCGACTGTCTGTGTCTGCTTGTGATAACGTTGATCTCCGCACCGACCATAAGAATGATGCCTGTAAGGAAGAACCAAAGCATCAGTATAATTATACCTCCGAGGCTTCCGTACGTAGCAGAGTAGTTTCCGAAGTTACTGATGTAAAAAGAGAAAAGAAGGGAAATGACCTGCCACAGTACTGCAGTAGTCAGCGCTCCCGGTATAATGCTCTTGAACGGAATTTTTTCATTGGGAGCGATGTGGTACAGGGCCATGAGTACTCCAGCCATGACAATAATAGAGATAGCCCATCTGAGTATCTGAAATAAAATAACGGTAGAGTCCGGGAGCCGGAGAAGATCTGTCACAAAAGTGATGATTACATCACCGAAGACAGGGAGCATAATCGCGACAACGATTGCTAAAATCATGCCGAGCGTAAGACCTATGGAAATCAACCTTACTTTAATGAAAGATCTCGTCTCTTCCACATTGTAGGCTATGTTCGCTGCTTTAATGAATGCGTTGACCCCATTCGATGCCGACCAGAGCGTACCGAGAATACCAATTGTGAGCAGGCCCCCACTCGGTTTATCCACCACACTCACGATATTCTCCCTAAGCATTTCCGCCGTGCCCCCCGGTACGTTACTTGAGATAAAGCCCATAATCCGCTCACTGTCTATGGAGAAGTAAGGTAATAAAGACAACATAAGTATGAGCATAGGAAATATGGCCAGCAGATAATAATAAGCCTGGGAAGAGGCAAGTACGGGAACATCATCTTTCTGAAATTCTTCGACAAGCTCTTTGCCGAACTTTTTTATTTTATCGAACAATGGGAATGCCTCCTTCATAATAGTTTACTGTTTACTTGTTCCCCATTCCCCATACCGTCGTTCGATTAACCAAATTTTTTAAGAAAAACTTCCCTTTAAATGAGTTTCAAAAGCGATTTTTAGTGGTATCATGGGAAGAGAAGTTGAAGGAGGTGGGACCATTGTCATTTGTTTCCATAAGTTTATTAATTATTGCACTATCTTTTGCGCTGATTGTGATTTTCCTGGTCAAAACCATGAAAGCAGCAACTGACATTCTAAACAATGTTTCCAGTACGCTGGATACGGTGGAGAAACAGGTGGAGGGTATGACTGCCCAAACCGAAGATCTCGTAAGAAAAACGAACGGTCTGGTAGACGATGTTCAGCACAAAAGTGAATCGATCGACCCGGTCTTCGAATCTCTACATAGCGTCAGTTCTTCTGTAGGGAACGTGAATGACTCGATAGAGAATCTGACCCGTCACGTATCACACGCATCTGACCGCAGTTCGGAACAGGTTGCCCAGGCGATGAAATGGGGAGATGCTATTCTCGAGTTGTACTCTAAGTATCGCCGCGTTCGTCCGAAACAAAATACGAAATAAGAAAGGGGTAAACTATGGATTATTTAGGAATTGGTGTATTAATTATAGGAATAGCTTTTGCGATCATAGCTATATTTTTAGTAAGAACTTTGAATAATCTGGCCAGCGTACTGAAAGGGGTGGACCGCACAGTCGATGAACTGCCTTCCCAGTTGGATACAGTAATGAATGAAACGACCGACATACTGAAAAACAGTAACAATGCCCTTGCAGATGTCAACGAGAAACTGCGTGCACTGAGTCCACTGTTTTATATAGTCGGCGATGTGGGAGAATCCTCCCGTAAGCTTACGTCGTCTCTTGTGGACGTCACGTATGCTCTGAAGAAGAATACTTCCGAAGGCGAAGAGAAAGTCGGAGAACAGGGATGGAACGGGCTCTACGGTGCGATGGCTCTTTCTTATTATCTCGTGCAGAAGAGAAAAGCATTGAAAGACAATCTTCCGGAGCAGACAAATGGCGCAGGACAATAACCTCGAAACAGGGCTCACCGGTCTCGGTTTTGCTCTTGGCGCCGTGGGCGGGTTCTTCCTTTACCGGGATACCCGCTTTCAAAAGCAGCAGTCGCACCGCCGCCTGAAAAAAGAACGGAAAAGTATAGAGCGGTATTCGAAAGGTTCAGACGTTCACCACTCCATCGAAGCCGATAAACTTCAGTTGAGACAGGAAGCCGCACGTGCTGCCCGTTACGAAAATAATCTGACACAGAAAGAGGGATAAATAATGGGACAAAATTATGAGGACAGCCAGAATAATAAAAGAAGAGGTAACAAACTTCCTTTCGCTATGGTTTCCGGAGCATTGGTAGGCGCAGTTGTAGTTCTCGCTTCAGATTCCGAAGAGCGTAAACGTGTCAAATCCGGATCTTCCAACGCGAAGAACAAAATCTCAGGCTACGCTAACCGCGTAAAAGAAGACCCACAGGGCGTCAAAGACGACTGGCTCGGCCGTATTCAGCGTGCTGCCTCCATCACGAAAGAAGCTGTGCAAAAGATTCAGGAGATCCTGGATGAACAGGGCAATCAGCTTAAAGAGAGTGCGCAGGACATCCAGAACGAATCCAAAGAAATGATAGAGACAGCCAAAGATGCAGGAGATGAGCTTCAATCTGTCGGGGAAAAAGCCAGCGAAGCAAAAGAAGAACTTTCAAGCAGCGAGAGTTCCGATAATACCAGCACTTCCGGCAGTACGGATGATAACGTAACTGACATCAACGATAAAAAACAATAATGGATGAAGGTACGACCAATGGACGGGTAGCAGGAATCAGAATTCTGATTCCTGCTACCCTTTTTTAGACTTATTCGTCAATCACCGGATCAGGTACAGTATTAGATCGGCCGTCTCCGGAAACTGAAGTTTTTTCCCTCTGTGAGAACAGGGAGAAACAAGCCGGCACCCGGGCGGAAGGCTTGACCCACTGCCTCCCGGTCGCTTATATTTTAATATCCAATCGTTATAAAGGGGGGACGGGAGTGCTTTTATACAAATATCTACTTATTTTCCTTGGTGCTGCTACTCCCTGGCTGGAAGTGCTTGTCGTAGTACCACTCGGCATTGTATGGGGGCTCTCTCCCACACTCGTGATGGTCGTCGGCTTTATGGGAAATATGCTTACCGTTATACCGGTAATCCTTTTGTTTGATAAATTAAAGGCATGGTATGTACGACGACGGGAAGAGAAAGGTCGCTCTTCAAGCAGGAGTGTGCGGGCCGTACGCCTATTTCAAAAATACGGGGTGATCGGTTTCGCTCTCCTCGGTCCAATTCTTATCGGCACCCACATTGCAGCCTTTATCGGGATGGCTATGGGAGCTACTAAAAGGCGGATGCTCATCTGGATGGGAATCAGTATTGCTCTCTGGGTACTGATTGTCGGTCTCCTGACCGCGTTCGGATTCGACTTCTTTGTTCAGGATACTAAAGCAGCTCACTTTTAATTTCAAGTACCTATTAAAGAGAGGCATGACTTCCTGGCGGATTCATGCCTCTTTTTGTCAGCAGATTCGATTGTGACTTCTTCAGTAGTCCCCGAACATGTACGTACGATGATGAAAAGTGACGGCAAAAGCGAAGCCCATAGCCATCAGAGTCGCCAGCAGAGAACTCCCGCCGTAACTGATGAATGGCAGAGGGATCCCTGTAATTGGCAAGAGCTGAATAGACATGCCGATATTCTGAAAAACGTGGAAAGTGATCATCACTATAATCCCGACAAGTACGTAAGAACTGAAGTTAGAATTCGCACGCTGGGCAATAAAGGTAAGTCTGTAAATAAGCAGAAAGAACAGAAGCAGCACGACACATGAGCCAAGAAAACCGTACTCCTCCCCTATAATACTGAAAATGAAATCCGTCTGACTCTCCGGCATATACACTTCCCGTTCCCCCGTGCCTTTTCCGTACAGCTGTCCTGAGCCGATGGCACGCATTGCTTTAACCAGCTGATAGCCGGAGGAGTCTTCATATTTAAGTGGTTGAAGCCAGGAATAGATACGTCCGAAATGATATTCCTTAACTCCAAGATACTTCTCCAGAAACTGCGGAGCCTGAAGAGCCAGCAAAATAATAGTAGTTCCAAGTACAGCGATGCCCGAGTAAATCGGTACAATCACTCTCCACCGTATTCCCGAAATAAGAATCATACCTGCCATTATTGCGATGAACACGAGAGAAGTCCCGAGATCGGGCTGCTGCATAATCAAAAGAAGAGGCAGCGCGGTGACACCGATGATTTTAAAAAGCAATACGACATCCGAAGTAAAAGCTTTTCCCTGAAAACGGCCGTTGTGCCTGGATATAACGTTCGCAAGCATCATTATCGTGAAGAACTTCATGAATTCCGAAGGTTGTATAGACAGTCCCGGCAGGGCAAACCAGCTTTTCTGTCCCTTGATGACCGGCGCAATGGAAGAAGGTGCCAAAATAAGCGCAATAAGCAGAAGCAGGCCGAAAATGTATAAATAAATACTCGCTTTCTGGTAAAGTTCAGGATCAAAATTCATCATTACAGCGATGACGATAAAACCAAGCCCGTAGAACACCAGTTGTCTCGTGACGAACGGATCGTTATACTGTTCACTCTGCTGGGCACTATATAAAGCGATACAACTGACAACTATAAATGCCAGAATTGAAAAAAACAGCTGCCAGTCAAATCGTTCTTCCCATCTCACACGCTAACTTCCTCTCTGAAACCGTATTTCTTTAATTAATATTATAACGTTAATCCAAAAGTTAGGAAAGCGGAACCTCGAAAACGTGTTTTCCTATCTCATAAAAAAAGTCACAGTGTCCGGCACTGTGACTTTTCATCATACTTATTTAAATTCTCTCGTCGCTTTAACGGCTTTCTTCCAGCCGTTGTAAAGCTCTTCTCTTTCTTCACTTTCCATATCAGGTTCAAAAGTTTCTTCCACGTTCCATTGTTTTCTTATATCATCCTTACTATCCCAGAAACCTACCGCAAGACCCGCGAGGTAAGCGGCACCCAGGGCTGTCGTTTCCTGAACGACCGGACGCTCCACCGGTGCATCGAGTATGTCACTTTGGAACTGCATAAGAAAGTCGTTCCTCACAGCCCCTCCATCCACACGAAGACTTTTCACATCGATGCCTGAATCCGTAACCATTGCGTTAAGGACATCCTTCGTCTGATAAGCAAGAGACTCCAGTGTGGCACGGATGACGTGATCTTTCTTCGTGCCGCGTGTCAGGCCGAACATCGCCCCTCTGGCTTCACTGTCCCAGTAAGGAGTACCAAGTCCTACAAACGCCGGTACCATATAAACTCCTTCGGTCGAATCTACGTTTTTTGCATATTGTTCACTGGCTGGGCTGTCTTCGATGAGCTTCAGCCCGTCGCGGAGCCACTGGATAGCTGAACCGGCTACGAAGATACTTCCTTCCAGGGCATACTCGACTTTACCGTCCAGTCCCCAGGCGAGAGTAGTCAACAACCCGTTTTCCGACTGTATGCCTTTGTCACCGGTATTCATAAGCATGAAACAGCCGGTACCGTACGTGTTCTTCGCCATTCCTTCGTCGAAACAGGCCTGGCCGAACAGGGCAGCCTGCTGGTCTCCGGCCATCCCGGCAATTGGCACCTCTTCCCCGAAGAAGTGATAATCAACCGTGTTCGCATAAACTTCGGAAGAGTCTTTCACTTCCGGCAGCATGCTTTTCGGAACACCCAGAATATCAAGAAGTTCCTCATCCCACTTCAGCTCGTGGATGTTGAACATGAGGGTACGGGATGCGTTGGAGTAATCAGTAACGTGGGCTTTCCCGCCTGAAAGCTTATGAACGAGCCATGTATCCATAGTTCCGAAGAGCAGCTCGCCGTTATCCGCTTTTTCTCTTGCACCTTCCACATTATCAAGAATCCATTTTACTTTCGTACCTGAGAAATAAGGGTCGAGCAGCAGCCCTGTCTTGTCACGGAACGTCTCATTGTACCCCTGTTCCCGGAGATCATTACAGATCTGCTGGGTCTGGCGCGACTGCCATACTACTGCCCGGTAGATAGGTTTACCGGTGTTTTTATCCCAGATGACTGTCGTCTCCCGCTGGTTGGTAATCCCTATTCCGGCAATCTGATTAGGTTCAATATCGGATTTTCTCAGAACCTCGGATATACAGGAAAGAACGGAAGTCCATATTTCATTAGCATCGTGCTCCACCCACCCGGGTTTCTGGAAGAACTGTTCGAATTCTTTCTGACCGGTTTCGACAATCTCCCCCTTCTGATTAAAAAGAATGGCTCTTGAACTTGTAGTACCCTGATCCAGGGATAGAATATACTTCTCTGACATAATAATTCCCCTTTCTTATAATATATTGATTATAGAAAATAAGTTTGCAAAGCTCTAGCTGAGTTTCTCTTCCAGATTATCTGCCTTTGTCGGTTTTTCTTTCAGTTCTGATCGTGCTGCAAGGATAAGAATCGCCAGAATGATGACGGAACTGATCCAGAAAGCTACGGAATATTCACTGAGGAAAATCGCTTTGTAAAAAATCGCTCCATAGATTCCTCCGAGCACCGGTCCGAGAATAGGGACCCAGGAATAGCTCCAATCCGAACCGCCTTTATTCGGAATAGGAAGTAAAGCATGGGCGATACGCGGCCCGAGGTCACGAGCCGGGTTGATTGCATACCCTGTCGTTCCTCCGAGACTCATTCCGATAGCTACGATCAGAAGACCGACAATCGCCGGGTTGAGTCCCTGGGTAAAGTCGTTAGCTCCAATGAACAGTAGCCCCATTACGAGTACAAAAGTACCAAGAATCTCACTGACCAGGTTTGAAAAAGGACTGCGGATTGCCGGATCCGTCGAGAAAACGGCAAGTTTTGCTCCTTTATCTTCCGTGGCACGCCAGTGGGGAAGGTAATTCAGGAAGACGATCACACCGCCGATGAATGCTCCGATGATCTGGGCAGATATGTACATCGGCACCTTGGCCCACGGAAATTCTCCTATTGCAGCAAAACCAAGCGTAACGGCCGGGTTGATGTGTCCCCCGGAGACGTTACCGGAAGCATATACTCCCATCGTAACACCAAGACCCCAGGCGATCGTAATCAGTACCCAGCCTGTCCCTTCGGCTTTCGAACCTTTCAATACCACCCCTGCTACAACACCGCCACCGAATATGATGAGAATCATCGTCCCGATTATTTCAGCTAAAAATTCAGTCATTGTCACCTCTCCTTTTCGTCTGTTTAACGGTCGGGGACAAAAAAAGATTCACATGAGTAAGCACACCACTCCCGATGCGCCTGCTCATGTGAATCTCCGAATCTCCACCACACGTTTTAACTTGTACATACACTATAGCGGATAGTGTAAGCGGTGTCAATAAGTTCCGGAATTTTGCACACGGGCCCTGCGCATCTGTATCAGTTTTCCTCATTCCCCGGGATTGTAAACCCTTATTACCATACTATCTATAAATTTTCTGAATTTTAAAACACTCTGCTCCCTTTTCCGATCGTGGAAAGAAAACAGAGTGCTTATTCAGCACTCTCACAGAACAAAACCCTCACGAACAGGGATGGCTGCCTGCTTCAAAAAAAACGATCAATCTTCCTGAAAAGATTTATAGTACGCTTTCACTGTCTGTATTCCCCTTTTGAAATTGGACAGATGAAAGTGTTCATCGGGTGCGTGCATATTTTCGGACTGAAGGCCGAATCCCATCAGGACGGGCTCCGCTCCGAGTTCATTTCGGAACACCTCGACGATCGGTATGGAGACTCCCTCTTTTGGATAGAGAGTTCTGTTTTTATAAAACTGTTCATAAGCCTTTCCGGCTTTTTGGATGTACTCATTACCGGCATCGACCGTCACTGCTTTCGCTTCTATCTGTTTATCAAGAGTAACCGAAGCGCCTGCAGGAGCTGTCGCTTCCACGTGCTCTCTGATTTTTTCGAACACATGAGAAGGGTCCTGTTCACCCGTCAGGCGGCAGCTTACTTTTGCCGTGGCCACTTTGGGTATTACGGTTTTCACACCCGCACCCTGATAACCGGAAGTAATTCCGTTGAATTCCAGTGTCGGACGGAGACCGATCTGCTCAAGCGGAGTGTACCCCTCTTCCCCGTACAACGAAGTGAGCCCGAGTTCTCCTTTCAAAGCTTCTTCATGGAAAGGAATGCGCGCCATCTCTTCCCGCAGTTCATCCGTTACTTCAGGCACCCCTTCATAAAACCCTTCGACATTCACTCTTCCGCTCTCATCATGGAAAGAGTCCAGCACTTTGACAAGATGATGCGCAGCGTTCGGTACCGCTCCCCCGTACGCTCCGGAATGGAGATCGGTAGCGGCAGTAGCAACTTCCATTTCAAAAGCCAAAGCGCCCCGGAGACCGGTTACAATCGCAGGAGTCTCTTCGTCTATCATCGGAGTATCGGAAATAAGCACGGCGTCACAGGCAAGCTTATCTCTATGCTCCTTAACGAAAGGGACGAGGCTGGGGCTGGCTATTTCCTCCTCGCCTTCTAAACAGAGCTTGATATTGACAGGCAGTTCCCCGTCCTCTTCCATTAATGACGCAATCGCTTTAACGTGGATGAGTACCTGGCCTTTATCATCCGTGGCTCCACGGGCAAAGAGCTTACCGTCCCTGATTTCCGGGTGGAAAGGAGCGGACGTCCACAGTTCCACGGGATCAGCCGGCTGTACGTCATAATGGCCATACACGAGGAGAACAGGTTTGTCAGGCTGATGCAGCCAATCCGCATACACTACCGGATGACCATTCGTTTCCATAATCTCCACATTTTCCATCCCGCTGTTCCTGAGGTCGGAAGCGAGCCATTCTGCCCCTTTCCTCACCTCGGCTTCATAGGCTGCGTCCGTGGAAATGGAAGGAATACTCAAAAAGTCGATTAAATCATTGATATATGTTTCTTCTTTACTCAAAACAGATCCTCCTGACATAAATCATATTTTCCCTCCATTGAACGAGGGAGACGTGCTAAAAGTTTTCCAAAAATAATCGAATGACATCCGCTCCGCCGATGAATGTCCCAAGAGAACTTCCGATATTTGTCAGTGCAATGACGAGCAGCACGCGCGTCGCTTTGTTGTTCCAGAAACCTTTGACGGAAGTCACGTCGTCGGAAAGGGATTCGAAGTCCCCCACGTTCGGCCGCTTAATGTAAGCCTGGACGAACCCTGCAAACCAGCCGGCCGCAATAAGCGGGTTCAACGAGGTAACCGGGGCCGCTACGAAAGCAGTCAGAATAGCGAGGGGATGTGCAAAGGCCGCAGCCGCTCCGACAGCTGAAACGATGCCGTTCCAGAGGACCCAGCTGAGCGTCTGCTGCATACCGGCTTCCGCATTCATCGTAAAGGTATAGGCGATGAGCGCTATAATGAAAATCGGGATGGCCCAGCCGATGATTTTCGGCCAGGGAGATTTTTTCGGACGTTCTTTCAACGCTTCCAGGTCGTGTTCCCTGTGTACTTCCTTCGTAATTCCGGGAACATGGGCAGCTCCAAGAACGGCTACCACTTTCTTTCCGGGAGCCGTACGGATCTTCTCGGCGAGATACTGATCCCTCTCGTCGATAAGCGGCTGCTTCAGTCTCGGAAAGTTATCGCTGAAGTCTTCAAGCATCGCATCCAGCATATCCTGCTCCTTCATCTTTTCCAGATCTTCCTCCGATATCGATTCTTTGGAGAAAATACCTGCAAACAGGGAAAGCATGAGTTTCGCTTTCCCTTTGAAACCAAGGTTCCCCCATATACGGGCAAACGTCAGCTGAATGTTCCGGTCGGCAAGGACGAGTTCGGCACCCGATGCTTCGGCTGATTCAATCCCCTGAATCATTTCCTGACCTGCTTTAATACCGAACTGTTCCGCCATTCGTTTCTGGAAGGACGAAATCGCCAGGTTCATCAGCAGCAGCGTCGCTTTCTTCTCCTTAATGATCTGGAAGATGTCCATATTTCTCCACTGGTTTCCCTCGACGACGGAATGATACCGCTGTTCGTCAAGCTCCACACAGACGCTGTCCGGTTCTTCCTGCTCCACTACTTCCTTCACCTGCAGAGCACTCGCCCTGGAGACGTGAGCGGTGCCGATGAGCACTATTTCTTTATCCTCAATCTGAATCCGTGTTATATAATCCTCATGTTCTTCCATAATTGAACCTACCTTTTTAACAAGCTACTTATCATTTTATACTAAATGAGTAACTCTGAATACATATAAACATCCGTGATATTTATCACGAATAAATACTGACACTTGTGCCTTATACCTGATCCTAATTTAAGTTACGATATAGAAACAACGGAACACGGGAGGCTCAACTATGGAAAAAGAAAAACAGAAACAGCTTAAAAAAGACGTTTCGGAATTCGCAAAACCCGATACTAAAGCCGGAATAATCCAGCTGCTCAATACTATGGTACCTTTTGTCACGCTTTGGATTCTGGCCTATCTTTCTCTTGAGATATCTGCCTGGCTCGCCGTACCGGTAGCTATCCTCGCCGGGGCTTTCGTCGTAAGGATTTTCATCATCTTTCACGACTGTACGCACTCTTCTTTTCTGCCAAGTCAGAAAGCCAATCGTACCATCGGCATTATCAGCGGTATTTTGACTCTTTTCCCTTTTGATAAATGGAAACGGAGCCACTCTATCCACCATGCGACAAGCGGGAACCTGGATAAGCGCGGTACCGGTGATATATGGGTGATGACGGTGGAAGAATATCTTCAGGCTTCAAAACGCGAACGTTTCATTTACCGTATGTACCGGAATCCTATCGTCATGTTCGGATTCGGTCCCATTTATCTTTTCCTTATCTCCAACCGTTTCAACCGTAAAGGTGCGAAGAAAAAGGAACGCGTGAATACCTACGTAACTAATATATCTGCCGTACTCATTTACGGAACGATCATTGCAACACTCGGATGGGAAGCTTTCCTTCTCGTGCAGCTGCCGATCCTTTACGTGTCCGGCATGCTCGGAATATGGCTTTTTTACGTTCAGCATCAGTTCGAAGATTCTTACTTCGAGGACGAATCGGAGTGGGATTTCGTTAAAGCGGCTGTCGACGGAAGTTCCTACTACCGTCTCCCGAAAGTCTTCCAGTGGATTTCCGGAAATATCGGCTTCCACCACGTGCACCATCTGAGTCCAAGAGTACCCAACTATAAACTTGAGGAAGCTCACGAATCTACGCCTCCTCTCCAGTACGCGACGACTATTACGTTGCTTACCAGTCTGGAATCGGTCCGGTTCCGGCTTTATGATACCGCCAACAAAACTTTCGTTTCTTTCAAGGAAGTGAAGCCCCTGTTAAAAAGCAATGCAGGGACTTCCGGTTAAAAACCGTTATTCATCATAAAAGTGAGACCGCCCCGTGTTTGCCGGGACGGTCTCTTTCGTGTGTGATATGCTAAAAGAAAAGGAGTAACTTCTATGCAGCAATGGTACCATATACTTCCAAAACATACGGGGCTCGGCGCATATATATGGATCGTTTTCTGCGTCCTTCCCTTTTTCTTCATATTCAGATCATCTTCCGTGCTGGAAATTGTGTTCGGTATTCTGATGACTTTCATTTTCTTCCTCTGTTATCGGTGGTCCTTTTCGTCAAATAGTCGTATGATTTACCTCTTCGTCAGTATAGAAATAGCTATAAGCCTCCTTATGACTTTCCTTTTCGGATACGTCTATTTCGCCTTGTTTCTTGCCTACTTTATCGGAAGCATCCGTCACCGCGGAGGGTTTATAGCTCTGTATACGGTCCATTTGACGACTACCTTTATAGCGACGGTGATGACTTTCATTATGCAGATGGATTCTCTGTTTCCCTACCTTCCCTTCGTAACGATTGCTCTTATAGGGGTAGTGCTTCTCCCTTTTACCGTCCGGTACCGGAGAAATCAGGAAATTCTCGAAGACGCCCTTGAAGATGCTAATGAACGTATTTCCCAGCTTGTAGTGACAGAAGAAAGAGAAAGAATAGCAAGAGACCTTCATGATACACTTGGTCAGAAACTGTCTATGATCGGTCTGAAAAGCGAACTGGCCGGAAAGCTCATAGAACAGAAACCGGCCCAGGCTAAAGATGAAATGAGGGACATACACGACACCGCCCGCACAGCATTGAAAGAAGTAAGGGAAATGGTTTCTGACATGAGAGCAGCATCTCTTGAAGATGAATGGATACGTGCCCGGCAAATGATAGAGACAGCCGGAATGACTTTCGAAGAGTCCGGAGCTCCGGGTTCGGTACACCTGCCTCCCCTGATTGAGCACGTACTCAGCATGTGCCTGAAAGAAGCGGTGACGAATGTAACAAGACACAGCAACGCTTCCGTATGTCAAATCGCTATCGACCAGGGAGAAGAAGATACTCTGCTTACCGTTACGGATGACGGAGACGGCTTCAGCAAAGACGATTACGGGGAGGGAAGTGGACTGAAAGGGATGAAAGAACGGCTGGAATTTGTCAACGGAACGCTTAAGATTGAACAGAACGCAAAAACTGCCCTGAACTTTTATGTACCGACTATCATTAAACAAAAGGAGGAACTTTCATGATTCGTATGGTAATCGCCGAGGATCAGCAGATGCTGCTCGGGGCGCTCGCCACGCTTCTTGATCTCGAAGAAGGGATAGAAGTCGTCGGCAAGGCGGGAGACGGGGAAGAACTGCTTCGCCTTGCGCGGGAGCTGAAACCGGATATATGTATGCTCGATATCGAAATGCCGAAAAAGGACGGACTGGACGCTGCCGGAGAATTGAAGGACTTTCCGTGCAGGGTTATTATCCTTACTACGTATGCACGCTCCGGATACTTTCAAAGAGCCAAAAATGCAGGGGTACACGGCTATTTGCTGAAAGACAGTCCAAGTGACGATCTTGCCGCTTCCATCCGCAAAATCCATGAAGGAGCTAAAATTTACGACCCGGAACTGGTCGATCTCGCCTTCACGGATCCGAGCCCCCTCACCGAAAGGGAAAAACAGGTGGTCGCACTTATGTCCGAAGGCAAGAATACGAAAGCTATCGCCGAGTCGCTGTTTATAGCTCCGGCAACCGTAAGGAACTATGTGTCCATCATTCTGGACAAACTGGGCGTAACTAACCGTATCGAAGCTATACAGTACTGCCAGGAGAAAGGATGGATATAAGTCAGTTTCAGTTCCCCCGGAAAGGGAAAGGTAGAGAAAAAGGAGTGAGAAACGATGAGTAAAAGCCCAGTCGTCGCCCTGACCGGGGCCAGTGGATACATCGGCCAGAATCTGCTGAAAAAAATCGAGGACAAGGCTGACATAATAGCTCTTTCCCGTAATGGGGATAATTACGAGGACAGTGAACATATCCAGTGGAGGTCCTGTGATCTGTATTCAATGAATGATGCCGAGAAAGCTCTGGAGGGGGCGGATGTAGCCGTTTATCTCGTACACTCCATGATGCCATCGGCAAAGCTTAACCAGGGGTCTTTTGAAGACATGGACGTCATTTTAGCCGATAACTTCGCTCAGGCTGCCAAAAAGAACAATGTAAAAAGAATCGTCTATCTGACCGGTATTGTGCCGGGAGACGGGGAGCCTCTTTCCAGACACTTGCGCAGCCGTCTGGAAGTCGAAAATATACTTCGTGCCTACGGTACTCCCGTCACTGCAATCAGAGCCGGGCTGATTGTAGGTCCGAAAGGCTCTTCTTTTCCGATTCTCGCAAAGCTTGTGAAGCGCCTTCCGATCATGGTGCTGCCAAAATGGACGCGTATGGATACCCAGCCTATTGCACTGCCGGATGTTCTTAACGCCCTCGATGAAGGATTGGAGAACGAAGAGATTTCCAACCGGTCCATCGATGTCGGCGGTCCGGAGGTAATGACTTACTGGGATATGATGTTGAAAACTGCAGCCATAATGGGACGAAAGCCGAAGGCCATACCGGTACCGTTCATCACCGTGAAACTGTCCAGACTGTGGGTAAGTATGGTGACCGGGGCATCGAAAGAAATCGTCTATCCGCTTATCGAAAGCCTTAAACATCCGATGGTCGTACAGAAAGAGAACTATGTGGAGGGTATCAGCGACGGCGAAATCACTTTTGAAGAATCCGCAAAACACGCTCTGGAAAGCGAACGTCAGGAAGGAATACGGCTGAAACTCCCCCAACTCCCATCTTTCAAGCAGGATGTCCGTTCCGTACAGAGAATCATTCTGCCGGCAGGAGAAACGGCGGACAGTACCGCCCTTTACTACGTGGAATGGCTGGAATCGTTATTGAACCCCTGGATCCGCACCACCGTGGACGAAGAACATTGCTGTAAAGTAGGTACCTCATTCAGTTCAAAATCGCTGCTGGAACTTTCCTACTCCAGAGAACGAAGCACGGCGGATCGTGCCCTTTACTATATTACCGGGGGGCTGCTTACAGATTCCGAAAAGAATTCCCGCGGAAGACTCGAATTCAGGAAGATTCCCGAAAAAAATGAGCTTATAGTCGCTATTCATGAATATATGCCTTCGCTTCCGTGGTTCGCCTATAAGTACACCCAGGCGTTCTCACATCTTATCATTATGCGGCTATTCAGCAATCACATGAAAAAGAAAAGCAACGAAACAGTATATAGCGAAAGTACCGACCCTGCTAAGGGATAAAGAAAAACGTGAAAGGTCTACAGTTGACCTTTCACGTTTATTACTGTGACTCTTTTTCCAGCCATACAGCCACTTCCTTCAGCCACTTTCTGTCTACCTGCATCCTGTCCTGAAAATGTTTATAAATATAGTACCCCGCCCCGCTCCCCTCACGGGCGTTTTTCTTCTCCGTTTCAATCGTTCCTATCCACTTTCTCACAGCTTCCGCCACTGCCCTTTGATTTGAATATCGGACGAATAATAGAGCCGGGTATACGGTACTTATCTCCATTTTCTGATTGAGGAACACCTGCAGTATCCGGTCGGAGAGTTCTTCTTTTCCCTTTTCCGTAATTTCATATACAGTGCGGCTCGGACGTTTTTCTATCTGTTCCTGCTTTATAGCCTTTATGTTTCCTTTTTCCTCCGCCCTTTTTATATTGTGGTAAAGATTACCTTCGGTTATCGGGAACAATTGATTCCAGTGCTGCTGTTTCATCATCCTCTTCATTTCGTAAGGGTGCATGGGGGATTCCCTCAACAGTCCCAGTATCAGTATATGCATCGACATTTTAGGACATACCTCTTTTCTTCGTTTATTCTTATCAAAAAATAAGCTGCCCTGTTTAAGGGCAGCCTGCACCATTACTGTGCTGAAAATCCTCCATCAATGACGAGTTCGGCACCTGTTATATAATCAGCATCATCAGAAGCCAAAAACAGGACAGCCTTCGCTATGTCTTCTGATTTTCCAAGTCGTCCGAGCGGAGTAGCCTTTTCAAGCTGCTCAAGCATACCGCCGGATTCTTTCAGGTTTTTCGTCATAGGCGTTTCTATCACACCCGGGAATACTGCATTTACGCGGACACCCTGTTTTCCATACGTAGTACTGGCAGATTTGGAAACAGCCCGCACGGCTCCTTTAGAAGCGGAATAGCTGTTAAATCCTAGACCGATTTGTGCTGTGAAGCTTGATATATTCACAATCGATCCTTTTCCGTTCTCCGCCATGTAAGGAGCCACATGCTTGATCCCTGCGAACGGACCGTAGCTGTTGATACGCATCATCAGTTCCCAATCCTCGACCGTTGTATCATCTGCGGACTTCTCTGTAGTGATACCAGCGTTGTTTACGAGGATATCTATTTTTCCATGCTGGTCTTTGATTTTCTGAACAGCATTCTTCCAGTCCTCATCGGAAGATATATCTAGCTTGACTCCTTCGACGTTCGTTTCCTGACCGACAGCTTTCAGTCCTTCCTCATTCACGTCGGCAGCAATGACGAAAGCCCCTTCGTTTTTAAACAAATCCACCATTTCTTTACCCATACCGGATGCTCCCCCGGTAATAATCGCAACTTTACCATCTAATTTACCCATGTTCATTCCTCCTTTATCTATTCTCAATTATAACTCATTTATATACTTTGCGCAGACTATTTGGATTTTCCATGCATATCAATTAACTTCCAGACTCCTGTCTGCTATAATTGTTAACTTATTCGACTCATTATTAAATAGGAAGAAAGAAGGAATTGATATGGCTGACGGTCAAGGACGCCCCGATATAAATAAAGTTCCGCTGATGATTGTTCTGATTTCGGGAGCATTCGTAGCGATTCTCAATCAGACACTTTTATCTACTGCTATTCCCCCGATCATGAACGACCTCGGAGTAAGTGCGAATACTGCCCAATGGTTACAGTCGGTCTTCATGCTTGTTAACGGAATCATGATTCCTATCACAGCTTTTCTCATTGAACGTTTCACCACCCGTGGTCTGTTTCTTACAGCTGTCGGCACTTTCGCACTCGGAACTCTCGTATGCGCGATAGCCCCGACCTTTTCGTTTTTAATGGCCGGTCGTGTTCTCCAGGCCGGCGGCGCAGGTATCATTATGCCGCTGATGCAGACAATTCTTTTCCTCGTTTTTCCGATTGAAAAACGTGGCACCGCGATGGGTCTGTTCGGTCTGGTCATAGCCTTCGCCCCGGCTATAGGACCTACGCTCTCCGGCTACCTTGTAGGTCAATTCCCTTGGAGAAGTGTATTTTATGTCGTACTCCCTATCGCAATTATCGATATAATTGTGGCTTACTTTATTCTGAAGAACGTCACAACGAGGACATTCCCAAAAATCGATGCTCTTTCCATTTCCCTCTCCACGCTCGGGTTCGGAGGGCTTCTGTACGGTTTCAGTACAGCAGGTAATGTCGGCGGGTGGCTCGTCCCGCAGGTATATATTCCAATCATTGTCGGTGCCATCACCCTTACATTGTTCATTCAACGTCAGATGAAACTCGAACAGCCGATTTTGGAGTTCAGGATTTTCAAATATGGGGTCTTCACTCTTACAACCGCTCTCGGCATGGTAGTATTCATGTCCATGATAGGCGGGGCCGTCATTTTGCCTATTCTTATGCAGAATATGCTTGGATTCTCCCCGCTCGAGTCCGGGCTAATGCTGCTTCCCGGCGCGGTTCTGATGGGGATAATGAACCCGGTGACCGGACGCCTTTTCGACAAGTTCGGGGCCAGATGGCTTGCGATCATCGGGCTCGGGATTTTAACCGTCACGAATTTTCTTTTCACTTCGCTTACAACTGAAACGACATTCGCCTATTTGGCAATCGTCAACTCAGCCCGTATGTTCGGTATTGCTATGGTAATGATGCCCGTAACGACTGCCGGCCTTAACCAGCTCCCTGATAGACTTATGCCTCACGGGACAGCTATGAATAATACAATGAGGCAGATTTCCGGAGCTGTCGGTACGGGGCTGCTGGTGTCCGTCATGTCCAGTGGTGCCATCCCCGGAGAAGGTGCTTCCGGTATGGTTGCCGGTGTCAATAGTTCATTCATTGTAGCAGGAGCGCTTTCCCTTTTCGGTTTCGTACTCGCTTTCTTCATCAAGAGCAGGAAAAGAACTGCAGCTGCAGCCTGAGTAATTTGAAAAGAATGAATAGCAAAAGGCCCCCTGGAAGCCGGAGAAATATCGGTGTCCAGGGGGCTGTTTATGCCGGAGTAAACGAAAAAGAGCTCCCGGTCAGTTTTCGAGTTTACGGGATAACGGATATACCCCGAGGCTCTGAATAATCAGTGAGAGTACTACCACGGAGAAGCTGATGGATAACAGCGCTTCGCTTCCTTCCGGACTTTTCGCGTGGAGGCTCAGAATCAAAAATACGGACATCGTCCCCCTTATTCCCGCCCAGGAAACGAGAAAAGCCTGCTTTTGTTTATCAAGTGTACGGTTGTTATGAAATATAGCCAGCACTGCCGTTACTATTAAGTAACGGATAACGATAGATGCGACAAAAATGATAATAGCCATAATCCAGTTTGCGGAAGCGAGATAAGGTGTCGCCGTAATTCCGATAAGCAGAAAAACGAGAGCAAGCAAAGACGGTTCAACGACATTCCAGAAACCGGACAGTGCTTCTCTGTAATGTCCTTCCCGGTTCATATGCTCGAATTCATAACTCAGCATAATCCCTGCAGCCACTGTACCGAGCACTCCAGAGAATCCAACGTGTTCAGCTGTCTGGAATGCGCCGTAAGCGATAATGATACTGAGCATCACCTGATAATCGTGATGGTGGGTTATATGTACGGCTTTCGAACAGAGCCATCCGAACGCTACCCCCACGATCACTCCACCGAGCGACACGTACAGAAATTCCCCGAGGAACCCGGTGAGCTGAAAGGAATTCTCACCCAGATACATGCCGCTCAAAACAGTAAACAGTACTATACTCGTTCCGTCGTTGATCATCGACTCTCCGTCTACTACTTCGGCTATCTGTTCGTCTGCTGCTTCTTCAAGCACAGAGACAGCGGAGACCGGATCTGTCGGGGTCAGAATAGAAGCTATAACCATGGCCCCGAGAAAAGAGATACTTCCGAACCATCCTCCGACCATATACGTTAAGAGACCGAGCAGAAGCGCCGTGGCCATCAGGCCCAGGGTACTCAGCGTAGCCAGAACAGCACCGTGCCTTTTAATAGCTTTAGCCGAATATTTATAGGCAGAGACGAACAGAATACCCGGCAGGAAAATTTCATAAATTATCTTCTCCGTAACTTCCACCGTGGAAAAATACGGAATAAATGATAACCCGATACCGATTATGAGAAGCACCACCGGAATCGGCACACTCTTTTTCTTCTTATCGATAGTAAAAACGATATATCCTATAAACAAAAGAAGCACTACTTGAGTAACACTCATCCTTTCTCCCCCTTTCCTCTACAATATTGAATACCTCTTTTTCCCTTTTAAAAAACAAAATCGTCTGTTTTGACATCAAAACTTTTTTCCGCTATTGTAATGCAGAGTAAACAAATCAGAATTAAGTTGAAGGAGGAACAGCGTGAAAAAACTCTGGAATTCATATATACATGCTTCACTCATTAAAAAAATTACGGTAGCTCTGGTTATCGGTATCATCCTGGGACTTCTTCTCGGTGATAAAGCAAGTGCCCTCGCCCCCTTCGGTGACCTTATGCTTCGTCTGTTACAATTTATTATCATTCCGCTTATTCTTTTTACACTGATCGTAGGGGTGAATCAGACGAATATCGGGAATCTCGGCCGGATGGGCGGCAAAGTGTTTCTGTACTATCTCGGCACTTCGGCTCTTGCCATCATCATCGGGACATCCGTCGCCAGCCTCTTCGACCCAGGTACAGGCCTTTCTTTAAGCGGCGACGAATCCTTTGAAGTTCCCGAAGACCCGGGAGTCACACAGGTGCTCCTGAGTATCGTTCCGGATAATATAGTAAAAGCATTCGTCGAAATGAATCTGCTCGGCATCATTTTTACTGCTTTCGCTTTCGGGATTGCTATATCTTATATGCGCAGTACAGAAAAATTCGGTGAAAAAGCCGATAGGCTGTACGATCTTATAGATACGCTGAACGAACTGACCTTGACCGTTATGAAAGGGATCCTCCAGTACATCCCGATTGGTATCGCAGCTATAATTGCAGGAATCGTAGGAGATCAGGGCGCCGACACCCTTCAGGAACTCGGAGGCTTCATCGGTGTCCTTTATATAGCCCTGCTCGTACAGCTCATAATTTACGCAGGTATTCTTCTGCTTACAAAAACGAAGCTGAGCCGTTTCTTCGGAGAAGCGAGAACCCCCATGGTCACCGCTTTCGTCACCCAGAGTTCTTCCGGAACGCTGCCGGTCACTCTTCATGCTGCGAGCCAGCTGAAACTGAACAAAAGCCTTTACGGCTTCAGCCTTCCGCTCGGTGCTACCATTAATATGGACGGAGCGGCTATAAGGATAGCAGTTTCGGCGGTATTTGCAGCAAATGTCATCGGTGACCCGCTGAGCTTTGTCAGCGTACTTCAAGTGGTAATCGTCGGCACGCTCGCTTCCGTGGGGACTGCCGGAGTCCCCGGTGCGGGTATTATTATGATTGCTACCGTCTTCTCCCAGGTAGGACTTCCGATGGAAGCAGTAGCTCTTCTTACTGCAGTCGACGTCTTTGTAGGTATGGGAGCCACCGCCCTTAACGTAACGGGAGACCTTGTCGGCACAAACGTCATCAGCAAAACAGAGAAACAGGCCTCCTGAGTGTGTTAAAATGAATGCGGGAAAACTTAATCCCCTTTTTAACATAGACATAAAGGAGGGTTTACATGGCTTTTGTCATCACTGCCCCGTGTGAACAGGAGAAATCCGGAGAATGCGTAGACGTATGCCCGGTGGATTGTATAGAAGAAGGTAAAGACATGTTTTATATCGACCCGGAAATCTGTATCGACTGCGGCGCCTGCGAAGCAGTCTGTCCGGTAGAGGCTATTTATTACGAAGAAGACCTTATCGATGAAGACATGCCATATGTAGAAAAAGCTAAAGAATTCTTTAATCGGAAATAGAAAAGCGGACCGCAAATCAAAACCTTGTTTGCGGTCCGCTTTTTGTATTATTCATTCAGCTTTCTGTCTTTCCTGAAAAATATGAGATATATTATTTCCACGAGACCGACAGTGTTTACAATCAGCAGGCTGAGAAACCAGGGCAGCTGTCTGTTACGGGCTGCATGCCAGAGTGCTATCCCCTTCCAGATAATAGACCATATGATTACAAACAGCAGCAGCGGGCTTTTAAAATTGAAACTGCCATTTTCCTTTTCCATTCTTCCTCCTCCTTTTTCCACGCACTTCAAACCTTTGGAAGATTGTTTATGAAAAGCAGTTCCATCGAAATAAATCAGGACGGAACTGCTCTTCTCACTGATGTTATTGTAACCCATCGATCACTTCGTCACGGGAATTCTTCCAAAGTTCCCCGTGCTCTTCTTTCAGGTAGTCGACAAGGATCCGCTTCGACTTTTCATCCATGTGTTCGACCAGAACTTTCCCTTTCAGCGACTTATCCAGGTTATTGACGTGCTCCGGCATCGACTTATACCCGGGCTTGATCCGTCTTTCCTCCGTCGATACCTGCACTTCGCAGGCACCGATGCCGTAAATATAAGGGCCTTCCTGCGCTACCTGGGTCGCTACCCAGACGATCCAGTACAGATTCGGTTCCACAAGCGGTTCCTTATCCGGTTTAAAACGGACCTTTTTCTCTATTTTACTCCGGGCATGCAGGGCATCCATATCAATGTACGCTTCTTCTTTCTGAGGGTCGACAATAACCGGAGAAATGTTATCGAGGTTGATTGTTCCCACCCCGTAACTGCCATCTCCACCTGTAGAATCACCGCTCAGTATATTAAACTGGTTTTTTTTCTCATCAGCCATAATATAACCTCCCTCATCTCGCTATGTTTCTTCCATTATATCGCAGACAGAGAGGGAACAAAAGGGAAGCTGTCTTCTGGAAAAGAAAAACAGGCGGACCCTTCGGGGAAAGGGCCGCCTGTTTTTTTATTAGTTAAAAGGAGAGGGGGGGATGATGGTCTGTCTTTATGAGTATGATTATATCTCCTCTTCCGCTTTCCTGCAAAAGCTCCTGCAACGCTTATACAACTGTATGCCCGGAGTACACTCCCCGCACCCCTTTTTTTATACGTAAGCACATAAAATTATGAATATATGCATAATTTTATTTTATTATTCCCGTCGCCCGGTAATTCTCTATCTCACTTTCGATGAATTTAAGCAGGTTTTTCTTCTGCTGGAGTTCTATAATCGTTCTCGTTTTTTCCCAGTAACGCAAGCCTTCTTCTTCGTTCCCGAGCAACAAAAGATTACGGCCGAGCTGATAGTGGAATTCTGCAAACAGAAACATATCCTCCTCGGATAAGCAGAGAGCCAGTCCTTTCTCGCAATAATCTGCCGAAAGTTTGTATTCCCCGAGATCCGAGTGAACTTTGGAGAGGTTGTAATATACTTTCCTTACAATCCTCTCTTTTTTCAGTGAAGCCATCCGCTTAAGGATACGCAGGGCTTTCTCCAGGTAATAGACGGCTTCCTTAAGCTCCCCTTCATTTCTTTTTATGATACCGATACTATTCAGGACGTTCATATCAAGTTCAGTAATCAATAAATCGAGGTCTCCATTCGACAGACAATCCATGAAGAGAGACACTGCCCCTGCAGCGTCTTTGTGAAGATGATAAACAGTCATCGCTTTATGCCATTTCAGGTATTTGTGGCGGTGCCCTTTCTGGAGGAGCGGGTTTTTCGATTCCTGGTCCACGATCTCCTCAATAAGACTGTAGTCGCGGTCACGTCTCGCTTCCTCCAGCAATTCTTTTACTTCCTGAAAATAATCTTCCCTTTCCGTCGAATGCTCATCAAAAAAATAATTGATATCTACGTCGAACTTCTTCGAAATAGCCCATAACATCTGGTAGGAAGGCTCATTCAACCCCCGTTCTATCCTGCTTATTTCCGATTGGGAACAGATTTTATTAGCCAGAAAAGCCTGGGACATTCCGGTCTGTTTTCTCAATTCACGTATTTTTTCTCCAGTATTTTCATACATAACATCACCCCTCCTCCCTTATGCAAAAATGCATAATTTCATTAAAAAAATAAGATTGTTCTTCTACGTACATTCATCCGCCGTCGTATACATCTGTTTCCCTTTCTGAAAGAGTTTCATATTATTTACTATACCGTATTATAATTAATTTCAAAAGAGGTGGTGACTACGTGTCCAGGAAGCTTTCAGTCTTCGTCGTGACGATGCTGCTGGTTTTAGGTTCTGCAACTGCAGTGACTGCTAAAGAGACTACGTATGAAATATCAGCCAAACCTGTAATACAAGCTGATTTCCCCGATCAGCATTAACATCGATTCACCAGTAGATTTCAGCCGCTGGCTTCTCCCCGGAAGCCGGCGGTTTTTTTGCCTTCTTTCGGATATAACACTCAAAAGAACCGATTATTTCCCGGGTAATACCAGGGAACTTATTTTCACAAACAAAAAACCGCCTGAAAATCAGACGGATTCTTTTACTGCAATCAATTGTATAACATGACCAAGACCCGTATGCCTTGCACCTTCTACGCGATTCGCTTCCCCATAATAAAAATGAAGGATTTTATCGTCGCGGAACCATTCGAGCATATCTTCAGGCCGGTACATCGCTTCTCTCGTCGGCGGCCCTCCGGTTTTGTAGTTTATTTGTTCTTCCGAGTATACTTCAATGAGGATAGCGCCACCGGTTTTTACCGAGCCACGGACGTTTGCCATCAGGAAAGGCTGATCTTCTTTCGGCACGTGGCCGAATACCATAACCGCCCCATCATAAACATTTTCTCCAACCCGGTCCTTCGTAAGGTCTTTATGAAGCCCTTCCACGTAGACTTCCCGCTCGTCAGCGAGGCGCTTCATCTTCTCCATACCGACTTCGGAATTATCGTAAGCCGTTACCGGATGTCCCTCTTCGGCTAAGAACACGGCATTCCTGCCTTCTCCCTCTGCAAAACAGCCGATGTGACCGCCTTCTTCGATATAATCATAGTGGTTTTTAATGAATTCATTCACCTCTGTACCGTAAATAAACTCACTTTCATTAAAACGTTGATCCCAATCTGTCATTTTTCATCCCTCCTGGTCCACCGTACCACTTCTCAAAACGGGAAAACGAACAATTTGATCGTCAGACTGCATTTTCCATTTTCTCATGAAGATCCGGACGTTTATGAAACAGTTGAAAAACAGCTGCCCAGAGGATAGTCAGTACGAGGGAGAGGATGCCCAGTATGAGAAGTATTTCTCCTGGAGCAACGCTTTCCGTAAAATCGAACATCGCTTCCCTCATCCCTTTAATACTGTACGTCATTGGTGAAAATTCATGCAGTTTCTGGAATAAAGCTGGCGAAACTTTAATCGGGAAAGTGCCCGCGCTCGTACCGATCTGAAATACGAGGAATAACACCGCAAGGAACCGGCCTATATTTCCGAGGGAAGAAACGAGAAGAGTAATTCCCATCATGAACGTAAGAGAAGTGAGAACTGTCATATTATAAAACAGAAGTCTATCCCCTATTTCTACATGCATAAAGAAGTCAAGGACCAGCGCGGCGATCAGCGCCTGCATGATAGCCTGCATCATTACTACACTCAGTTTCCCGGTCCACCCTCTCATACCTTCACGAAGTGTATCATTCATGCTGTAAAATACGTGAAAGGCGATAGCACCGATGAAAAGACTGATACTCAAAATATAAGGAGTAAAACCTGAACCGTAGTTATCCACTTCCGTCATCGATTCTTCATTAATAGAGATCGGGTTTAAAAACTGGGAAGTGTTCCCCTCTTCCAGATTCAGCGTGCCTGCTTCCTCGAGTGCCGAACTTTGAGCTTCTTTCAATTGGCCTATTCCTTTTTCCAGTTCAGCGATGGCTTTATTCAGCTCTCCCGCCTGCGCACCGGCAGCCGGTGCCTGAGCCTGAAGATTATCAGCGAGTCCGGCACTTGCTTCTTTCAGCTGAGCCAGCTTCTCCTCCATCGCTCCGAGTTTCTCCTCATTTTGGGAGTACCCCTCTTTCATATCATTGATAGCCGTCGTCCAGGCCTCCGTGTAGGAAGACTGCAGCTGACCGGATACTTCTTCTGTCACTTTTTCACTGCCGCGCCCGGCGATGATTTCACCGGTCATGCTGTAGCCCGGATTCGTTTCGTACGTAATTTCCGGTTTCTCGGGTTTCTCATCGAAAACTGTGACCGCCTTCTGTGAAAAGGATTCGGGTATCGTTACCACGAGAAAATAGTCTCCGTTCTTCAATCCCTCGGCCGCTTCTTTTTGCGATGGAAAATGCCAGTCGAACTTCTCGTTGTCACGTAAGTTTTCAACTGTATCCGCACCTACTGCTACTTCTTCCCCTTCAAAATCGGCCGCCTCGTCCTCATTCACTACAGCAACCGGCAGTTGTTCCGTATTACCGTAAGGGTCCCACATAGAACCTACGAATACGGAAGTATAAATGATGGGTATACACTGGATAATGAAAAGTACCACCAGTATCTTTGGACTCGCTAAAATTTTCTTCCATTCTTTCTTCATTTTTCATCCTCTTCTTTCTTAAAACGTTTACTGATACGGAATAGTTTCCCGTAAAGGTCTTCCAATTCTTCCTCGGTAAATTCACCCGCAAAGAGGGTTCTCCACCGGGTTACGTTAATAGCTTCAATCCGTTCTACAACTTCGTGACCCTTTTCTGTCACTGCCACGTATTTACTCTTATGATTCGGTCCCTTTCTGTACTCGAGATATCCCCCTTCCACCAGCTTTTTCACTTTATTGGATACTCCGGTTTTATGCACACCGAGAATTTCAGCTATTTCTTTCATCGTCGTTTCCGGGTAGCTGTCGATCACTTTGATAAGCTGCGTCTGTTCCCTCGAGAAATGTTTCAATTCTTCGTCTTCTTTCAGGGAGTGGGTCACCTGCTCCGAACCGTGCAAATAAATATCATAGATAGATTCGTATACCTGTCTGATAAGTTCTTCTCTCATACTTTCACCTCAATAGTATATGGGATAAACTAATAGTCAGTTTACCCCTTAAACTATGATAAGTCAAGAAAGAAAAGCGGAAACTTCCGGGTAGAAGCGCTGGCGTAAGCAGGAGGCTTACTTTTCGGGCGTCTTTACCCGAAAATAAGGGTACTGCTTAGGACACGAGCTTCTGGAAGTTGCAGCTAGACAAGAAAAGCGGAGCCATTCGTCCAGAAGTTCTAAGATAAGCAGGCGCTCCGGACTTCGGGTGCCTTATCCCGAAACAGGAGGGACAGCTTATCTTACGGACTTCTGAATGGCGGAGCTGGACAAAGAAAAGCGGAGCCGCCCGGGTAGAAGTTCCGGGATAAGCAAGAGTTTCGCTTTTCAGGGGCTTTATCCTGAAAAAGAAGCCATTGCTTAGACCGCGGACTTCTGGGTGGTGGAGCTGGACAAGAAAAGCGGAAGCGTCCGATTTAGAAGTAACAAAAAAATGCAAAAAAACAACGACGACCGAACTTTGAATGGTTCGATCGCCGTCGTCTTTACTACTAATAGATAAATCACTCGATTCCTTCAATTTCTCTTATATCTTCTTCCGGCTTTTCTGATACGTCTTCCCCTCCGAAGAATTCTTTGGAAAGTTCGGTCAGCGTTCCGTCTTTCCTCATTTCATCCAGCGCACCATCGATTTTATCCCGGAAAGTATGTGCGCCTTCCTCGATAACCGCGCGCTGATTGTTCGTGTGGAATTTCAAATCCGGGTGCATGGTCACATCCAGTTGTGGCAAAGATTCTAGTGCCAGCCGTTGTAAATAATAGTCATTGATGATCACATCCGTCCGCCCTACGTCCACATCCCGCAAATAAACATCATTCGTCACGTTTCCATACGTTTTCAGTTCAGCACCGAATTTTTCAGCAATGTCACTGTAGACGGTAGTAGCTGCTCCTCCGGCCACTTTCCCTTCAAGGTCCTCCAGGGAGTCATAGGACTCCACATCTTCCTCCCGGACAATCATAGTTGCATAGGAATATTTATAAGGCTCACTATAGGAGTACTTATCTTTGATTTCTTCCCTCATACCGGCAGGCGCCACGTCCACTCTTCCTGAGGTAAGAGAGGCGAACATACTGTCGAAATCCATCTCTTCAAATACAATTTCAAGATCCAGCCGCTCACCGACTTCTCTCATAACCTCGACGTCGTAACCGGTAAGTTCATCCGAATCCTCCGGGTAATAAGAAGCCGGATACAGTGTGCCGGGGGTAGCTACTACAATCTCCCCTTCTTCCTGAATCTCTCTCCACGTCTCTCCTTTTTCTTCCGACTCTGTTTCAGAGGAGCCGCACGCTGCGAGAACTGTCGCAGCGATAGCCGCCATCAAGCCTGCTTTTACCTTTTTCACTATGTACCCTCTCCCGTCCCGGATCTCTTTTCATCCGTTTCTCTCGAATAGTACAATAAAGTAAGTTGACTTATTTGTCAAAATGAGTCAAACATTCCATATATTTTAAATGATCCAGTACGAAAAAAACCGCAGATACCTGCGGCTTTCCTCTTTCTATTTATTACGATGATGCTCAAACTCGTCCATGAAGCGAACGAGAGCCTGAACTCCTTCCTGCGGCATAGCGTTGTAGATGCTCGCCCGCATTCCGCCGACAGACCGATGTCCTTTTAACGTTTCAAGACCACGTTCTTGTGCTTCCTCCAGAAATTCAGCATCCGTTTGTGCAGAAGGACTGACAAAAGGGATATTCATGAGAGAACGACTGTCCTTCTTAACGGGAGAGGTGAAAAGATCGGAGTTTTCTATCGTTTCATATAGAAGATCCGCTTTCTCCCGGTTTATCTTTTCCATAGTTTTCAACCCGCCGAGATTTTCAATATACTCAAACACAAGTTTCGCCATGTAGATTGCAAACGTCGGTGGCGTATTATAAAGCGACCCGGCATCGCTGTGCGTTTTATAATCGAGCATCGCCGGTACGTTCGCGTCTGCATGACCGATCAGATCGTCACGGATAATGACTACAGTAAGACCCGCCGGTCCTATATTCTTCTGGGCACCGGCATAGATAAGTCCGAATTTTGATACGTCCACCTCTTCAGACAGAATGTTCGAAGACATATCTGCAACAAGTGGTACGTCCCCCGTGTCAGGTATATTCCGGAAAGCCGTTCCTTCAATCGTGTTGTTCGTAGTAATGTGAACGTAAGAGGCTTCTTCATCAATCATATTTTCCGTTACTTCCGGAATGTACGTAAAGTTTCCATCTTCACTGGAGGCGATCACATTTACTTCCGCAAATTTCTCCGCTTCCTTCATCGCTTTTTTCGACCACGACCCAGTGTGTACATAATCCACTTTTTTCGAAGGACCGAGCAGGTTCATCGGCACCATGGAAAACTGCTGACTCGCGCCTCCCTGAAGAAAAAGCACACGATAATTATCCGGGATCTTCATCAGATTACGCAGTCCCTGTTCCGCCCCTTCAATGATTTCCTTGAACCAGCCGGAACGGTGGCTCAGCTCCATGACGGACATTCCTGAGTTTTTGTAGTTCGTAAGTTCTTTCTGCGCCTGTTCGAGAACAGGAAGCGGAAGCATGGAAGGCCCCGCCGAAAAGTTGTAAATTCTCTCCATAACTTTCTACCTTCTCTCTAAAAAGTCTGACGATAATTGGTATGAATGCATTATAAGGGATACACTTATTCATAGCAACACAAATTGACCAGGGAGGCGTTTGGCATGAGCAGAACGGAAGAAATCAAAAAAAGGTACGATCGTGTGTCCGGCGTTTTCGACATGATGGACCATATGATCAAAGATAAATGGAGAAAAGATTTACTGAAAGACCTGGACGGCTCCGTCCTTGAAATAGGAGTCGGGACCGGTGCAAACCTGCCTTTTTATCCGGGAACGGCAGAAGTTACAGGGATAGACTTCAGCAGGAAAATGCTTGAAAAAGCAGAAGAGAAAGCCACCTCCCTTCCCGGTTCTATCACGCTTCGGGAGATGGATGCGGAACATTTGGACTTTCCTGATGATTCATTCGACTATGTCGTCTCCACCTGCGTCTTCTGTTCCGTCCCTGATCCCGTCCGCGGTCTCCGGGAGATCAACCGTGTCGTGAAACCGGAGGGTAAAGTACTGATGCTTGAGCACATGCGGAGCGATACCGAATGGGTAGGAAAAATGATGGACGTGCTGAATCCGGTCGGCCTCCATATCGTCGGAGCTAATATAAACAGGGAAACGATGGTTAATATCCAAAAAGCCGGACTGCGTGTGGAGGAACAGGAACTCCTTTTTTCTACCATAATGAGAAAACTCGTCCTTACATCCGGGGACGGGGAGTCATAACTGCAAAAACCTCCCCGGCGCTTCATACGACTGACGGATGTTCTTCCTGCATGGTAAAATACAAGCAAGAAATCAGAAGGAGCAATGCTATGTCACTCAACCGAGAAATCGATCAGATTCCGAATTCCCCTGAAGGCCTGGCAGACTATGTTGCCGGAAAACTCGGCTGTCCGGTCACAATTGAAGATGCCAATCACCGTATCATCTCCTACAGCAGCCATGAAACGAACGTAGATGATGCAAGAAGTGCAACGATTATGCAGAGAAAAGTGCCGGAGCACGTAGTGAACGGCCTGTGGCAGGCAGGGGTCATGGGAAGCCTGTTCGAAAGCGCGACCCCGGTCTTCGTCTCCCCTCTCCCGTCCATCGGTCTCGGTGACCGCATTGCCATATCCGTTTGGAAAAACAAAGAAGTCCTCGGCTTCATCTGGGCTCAGACGAAACAGGCAAAGATGGGCGACGACGAGATAAGGCAATTAAAGGAAGCAGCCTCACTTGCTTCGAGACACCTTCAGAAACAGCGTGACAGAAAACGGGAAAAAGAAGAAAATATCCGAAGCTTTATGCACCATCTCTTCCAAGGAACTGCGGGAAGCCATGCAGAAATTGAAAAGCAGGCACGAAAGCTTCATCTTTCTTTGGAAGGCAGCCTGTCAGTAGCCGTACTGGAGTTCACGGAATCCATCACTCCCTCTGTAGGAAGACATGCTTCGTACCTGACTGAAACGTTCCGCCGGAAGAATATCATTTCTCATATGTTCGAAAACGATTTGCTTCTCCTCCTTATCCACACACACGAGGACGAGGCCGAGAACGTGACGCAGGAGCTGTTGCGGGGCTTCAGAGACAAATTGGAAGAAAGAACCGGCATCTCTGGTATCCGCAGTACTTACGGAAAAGTATGTACAAGGCCGGAGGATATTCACGTCAGCTATCGTCAGGCTCAAAAAACGCTGGAACTGAAGAACCGCTATCCCGAAGCTCTGTCCGGTGTGACAACCTTTCGGGAACTTGGCGTCTATCAGTTTATTCAGGAAATCTCCGCGCTTTATGAACAAGAGAATTATAAGAACAGCGTAATAGAAGCTATCAAAGCTTACGACCGGAGTCACAACACCAGCCTTCTGGAGACACTCCGCTCCTTCCTTCACCACAACAGCACGCACCAGGCGGCCCGGCAGCTGCACATTCATACAAACACGCTGCTGTACCGGCTGAAAAGAATCAGGGAAATTACCGGTGTCGATCTTGAGGATACCAATCAGAAAACGAAACTGTTTATCGACCTGATCATTCAGGGGTAACGGGTGCCGTTTGTGTAATTACACAAATGAAAAGCTTCATTTTTTATTCTTTATCTAAATATTTATGCGCTTACATCAGTTATAATGAGAGATAAGAATTAAGATGGAAAGGTGGTCATTTTCTGTGATTGTCGGTATACCTAAAGAAATTAAAAACAATGAAAATCGCGTAGCTATTACACCTGCAGGAGTTCTGCATCTGAAAAAAGCAGGACACACCGTGCTCGTAGAGAAAGAGGCAGGTCTCGGTTCAAACTTCGCTGATAAAGAGTACGAAGAGGCAGGGGCTGAAATGATCGACAGTGCTGCTGACGTATGGGCTAAATCCGAGATGGTTATGAAAGTGAAAGAACCTTTGGAGTCCGAATATAAACACTTCAGGGAAGGACTTATTCTATTCACCTTCCTTCATTTGGCTGCTGAACCGGAACTTACAAAAGCCCTGACTGACAGCAAAGTTACAGCCATCGCTTACGAAACGGTAGCCTCGAACGGTAAACTCCCGCTGCTTACTCCCATGAGTGAGGTAGCCGGCCGGATGGCTACGCAGATCGGTTCCCAGTATTTAGAGAAATCCGATGGAGGAAAAGGTATTCTCCTTGGAGGCATTCCCGGCGTCTCCAGAGGAAACGTTGTCGTCATTGGTGGCGGGATCGTTGGTACGAACGCCGCCAAAATCGCTATCGGTCTAGGAGCGAACGTTACGATTCTCGACCTTAACCCGGATCGTCTGCGCGAACTCGATGATCAGTTCGGCGGAGATATCCAGACGCTGATGTCGAATCCTATGAACATTTCGGAAGCCGTCAAACAGGCAGATCTGGTCATTGGCGCTGTCCTTATCCCGGGTGCTAAAGCGCCGAAACTGGTATCGGAAGATATGGTCAAATCCATGACCAAAGGCTCTGTCATCGTTGATGTAGCAATCGACCAGGGCGGTAATTTTGAAACAGTGGATCACATTACCACTCACGATGATCCTATTTATGAAAAACATGACGTCCTGCATTACGCAGTTGCAAACATCCCGGGCGCCGTTCCACGAACAGCCACTATCGGCCTTACAAACGTGACCATGCCTTATGCAGTCACTATAGCCGACAAAGGCGTCCAAAAGGCCGCCCAGGGCAATAAAGCCATCGAAGAAGGAATCAACACCATGAATGGACACCTGACTTACGAAGCAGTAGCTAAAGCCCTCGGGTATGAGTTCACTCCTGTATCTGAAGCATTTTCGTCTTAACTTCGAACAAAAGCCCCCTGAGTTTCCGGGAAACCGGAGAGTCAGGGGGCTTTTCGAGTCGGCATCTGTTCACTTAAGCCGTGTCATAATGTCCTGGATCTGTTCAAAATATCCGGAAGCTTCTTCGAAATGAGAAGTGACTACCTTGGTAAATAAAAGATCGATCATATGAAGCTGACCCATCCTTGAGGAGGTGGCCCCGCTCCGGAATGGAGCAGGAATTTCCCGGGACGCCGATATATACAAAGGAATATCGGCGAAAGACGCGACGGTATTGGAACCGTAACGGGTAATGCTGATCGTCACCGCACCTCTTCGTTTCGCTTCTTCCATGACGAGTGCCGTTTCTCTCGTTTCTCCGGAGAAAGATATGCCGATCAGCACATCTGTTTCTTTAATATTTGCGATATCCATCACTGCATTATGAACATCGGTAAATGCCGAGGTCGCGATATTCATGCGGAGAAATTTCTGCTGGGCGTCCTGAGCGATGATACCTGAGGCCCCCACACCGAAGAAATGCAGCCGGCGGGCCTTCACGACAGCATCTCCCGCTTTTTCCAGCCCGGCAAAATCCACCAATTCCGTCGTCTCACGAATAGCCTGCATATTATTATTCGTCACTTTATCTACGATAGCATCCATCTCTTCCCCCGGCTGAATGTTGCGGTACGATGATGCCACTTCTTTCTGCAAATCGCCGGAAATCCGCAGCTTCAGCTCCTGCAGACCTTTCAGATCCAGCGATTTGCACAAACGCATCACTGCCGCTCCGCTCGTACCACTGAGTTCCCCGAGCTGAGCTGCTGTACAGTGGATTGCTTCGTGCGGATGGTCAAGAATGAATGCGGCAATCTTTTTCTCGGAAGGGGCGAGGTTTTCTTTCATTTCCGAAAGCATAACCAGCCCGCCTTTCAACGGCTGCTTCATGTTTACACCTACCCTTTGATGGCTCCTTCTGTCATTCCTTTAACAATACGCCGCTGGAAAATCGCGTACAGAATAATCACCGGCACGATGGCGATAACCAGACTCGCAAACAGCGTCCCCCAGGAATTCGTATACTGGGTTTCATTACTGATATAGTCGATGGCCAGAGCCAGCGTGTAGTTATTTTCCGACTGTAAAAAGATGAGAGCCATAAAATACTCATTCCAGAACTGTATCATATTCATAATCGTAACTGTAATGATACCGGTCATGGAAAGAGGGGTGATAATTTTCCATAAAATTTTATAAGGGCTCATTCCGTCTATTGCCGCAGCCTCTTCCAGAGATTTCGGAATCGTAGCCATAAAGCTCGTCAGTACGAAAATGCTGAAAGGAAGCTGACTGACAGCATAAACGATAGCAAGTCCGAAAATATTATCGAGCAGGTTCAGCTGCATAAGCAGGAAAAACAAAGGAATCCAGCCGAGCACCATCGGAATCATCATGGCGGAAATATATAGAGTGAACAGCAAACGGTTCCCGCGGAACCTGAGCCGTTCCAGTGCATAAGCGGTAGGTATTGCCATAACCAGCGTCAGTAAAGCACCCAGTCCCGTAACGATAAGACTGTTGAATACACTGATGTCGATGTTGTAATTGGACCAGGCGTCGATAAAGTTTCCGAAACTGAATGAATCCGGCAGTCCCCAAGGATTTGCGTAGATTTCCGCGTTCGATTTGAAAGCACCGAGAATCATCCAGAGAATCGGATACAGAACCGCCAGAGACCATAGAACAAGAGGAATTCTGACACCGATTTTCGTCCAAAATCCCTGTTTCCGTTTCACTTCGCCATCCCTCCTCTTAATATTCCACTTTCTCACGTCTCATGAAATACTGCATGATGAGTACGGTAATCAGAGAAAGTACTAAAATCATGACGCCTATCGTCGCGCCGTAGCCGAAATTATATTTTACGAAAGCTTCTTCATACAGATACGATCCCATGACGTGTGTAGCGTTGTTGGGGCCACCCTTGGTCATAACCTGTACGATGATGAAGGAACCGTTCAGCGTCGTAATGATGATATAAAGGATGGAGATTTTGATCTGCGGCCAGACGAGCGGAAGCGTAATCTTCCAAAACTGCTGCCATCCATTGGCCCCGTCTATTTCGGCGGCTTCGTAGTAACTTTTCGAGATGTTTGAAATACCTCCCATCAGCATGAGCATGAACAACCCGATCCCTGCCCACACAGACGGAAGCACGAGACTCGGCAAAGCCCACTTTTCGTTTCCAAGCCACGCTTTCGTCCACTCCCCGAGACCTAAAAACTCCAGTCCGGAGTTCACGAGTCCGAGACTCGGGTTATAAATAAACATCCACAGTATCCCGATAACAACGACGGACATAATATTCGGGAAAAAGAACACAATCCGGTAGAACGGTGCTTCCTTTATCCTCATCTGCGTCAGAGCTACGGCAAAAAACGTCGCAAGAATCATAATGCCGATAATTTTTGTAATGACGAGAAAATAGTCATGCCAGATCGTCGCCGGAATAATTTCGTCATTGAAAAGTTTCCGGTAATTGTCGAAGCCCGTAAATTCCGCCAGCGAAGAAGATCCCGACCACTGAAAGAAAGAGTAGTAAAGACCGTTGAACAGAGGATACAAGGTGAATAAGGCAAACATGAGAAACGTAGGTACGAGGCAAAAAGCCAGAAACAGGTACCGTTGTTTTTTTGACTGGACCATACTTTCCCCCTCTTTTCATGTAATCCGGGCAGACCGGTGAATTTGTGAAAAGAAAATACAGAGGTGCAGGTTCACACCTCCGTATCCACTCTTATTCCAGAGATTTGCGGTATTCTTTGGAAGCCTGTTCTGCTTCTTCCACGAATTCTTCCGCCGTAATATTCCCAAGCATGAGGGAGACCAGGGAGTTACTGATCGGCGTTTCGAGATCGGCACTCATCGGATGAGGTTTCTGATAGATTTGTACCTTATCCGGGTCGTTGATCATTTCGTTCGCCTGGATGAGGAATTCCGGCACATCGTCGGACTCCGTCAAATCGACGCCCTGCAGGTTCATCAGTGCTCCGGTGTGCTCGGAGAAAGAAGTGGCATACTCTTTCGTATAAACGAACTCCACAAACGCTTTAGCCGCTTCAGGATTCTCGGCTTTTTCCGCAATAGCCAAAGGACGAAGGTCCGGAACAATCGCGTAAGGTTCGCCTTCTTTCTGCATCGGAGACGGGATGAATCCGTATTTCACGTCCTCCGGCTTATCTTTCGCCATTTCGTTCGGCAGCCAGAAGCCTACCGGGATAAAAGCATTGTCATGATTCAGGAAATTCATCTGGGACTGGGTGTGGTTCAGGGCTCCAAAGTCCGGATCGATGTATCCTTCCTTCTGCATTTCTTCAATATTTTTGATGACTTCCATCACTTCATCACTGCTCCAGGCCCCTTCCTGACCCTGTATCGTCTGCGTCAGCAGTTCGTCGCCGCCCCGGGCTCCAAAAGCCGGGTACATCATACCTCTCAGGAAGTAATAAGGATGCTGTCCTGTAGTAACAAATGGCGCGATACCTTCTTCGTCTTTAATCGTTCCCATCGTCTCCATGAAATCCGGGAAGTTTTCAGGCGCTTCCCATCCTTTTTCTTCAAACCAGGCGCTGTCATACCAGGTACCCCACGTATCAAAAACCAGCGGCAGACTGTAAACTTCTCCGTCGTACTTCGCAGGTTCCACGATGAAACTGTCTTTCAGCGGCGTGCCGTCTTCAAGCTCCATCCCATCCAGAAAACTGCTCAGATTCATCAGCTGACCGTCTTCCACCATCTGAGTTTCACTCGATCCCGCGCCATCAATGTAAACGACATCGGGCGGATCTTCCGAAACCCAGCGCGATCTCATCTCTTCGTTGATGTTAGGGCCTGCGTGTTCCTTGATGGAAACGTCCGGATATTCTTCCTGGAAGTCGGCGATTACTTCCTTCCACCAGGAATCTCCGTATCCCCCGACAAAATACTGGATTTCAAGTTCCCCGGAAATCTCTCCGTCTCCCCCGCTTTCGGAGCTGTCCCCACTACCGGACGAATCTTTTTCGGAACTGTTTTCTTCCCCACCGGACCCGGGTGCACAACCGGCGACAACCATTAAGACGAGAAGCAGTAACGCAGCAAATGTGTACTTCCAGCTTTTTTTCAACACAAATCCCCCTTGAATAATATTTATTTGAAGCCCTGAGGCTTACAAATCAATGTGAAATAGAACTCTCGGCTTTTCTGAGGTAGCCGTCACAGGCATCGAGAATTTCTTTCGCTTTTTCATAGGAGATATCCGCCTTCTTCATCATAATCGCTGTTTTCACTTCGTAGTTGGCATTCTTAAGCAGAAGGGAAGCTTCCTCCTCACCTGTATCTGTAACCGTTTTCAAAATACTTTCCGCTCTTCTGCGGAGCTTGTAGTTACTTGCGTGAACATCCACCATAAGGTTCTCGTAAACTTTCCCGAGCTGTATCATAACGGAAGTGCTGATCATATTCAGGATCATCTTATGAGAGGTGGCTGCTTTCAGTCTCGTAGACCCTGTAAGAACTTCCGGACCGACGATGACTTCGATGGCTGTATCGGCATATGTGCTTATAAGAGCCTCCGGATTGCAGGAAAGAGCCACCGTGTACGCCCCCGCTTCTCCCGCTCTTTTCAGCGTCCCTACCGGATATGGAGTCCTTCCACTGGCCGTAATTCCGATTACGACATCCCGGTCATCGGGTGAGGCTGCGTCCAGATCCCGGTACCCTGCCTCTTCCTCATCCTCCGCATTCTCTTTCGCCTGTTCGAAAGCTTCTCCTCCTCCGGCCATAATGGCCTGTATCTGCTCCGGAGGGGTCATAAACGTAGGAGGACATTCGGAAGCATCCATAAAACCGACGCGTCCGCTCGTGCCTGCCCCTGCATAGAACAGCCTTCCGCCTTTTTTCAAGCTCTCCACCGTCTTCTCCACTACTTCCGCAACTTCGGGGAGCACGCGCGCCACCGCTTCTGCCACCCTGGCATCCTCCCGGTTCATTATTTCAAGCATGCCCATAGTCGATTCCATATCAATGGACATACTGTCCGGGTTCCTGCTTTCTGTGACCAGGGACTGAAGTTTGTCTTCTCCCATCAGCACCCTCTCCTCTCTGTAAGTTTCGCCGCGCCGGAAGACGGGGACGAATATATGTGCCGGATAACGCCCAGCCCTCTGGTTTCAATATAGTTCCGGAATGCTTCCTGCATAAAAGAAGAATTGTTGAAAATTGCTCCTGCAGTAAAGACAGGAAGCTCCCCGTCCTCCCTTCTCATCTTATGATGCAGACTTTCGATATGGAGCACCAGCTCCTGGACGGCCTCTTCCAGAATAGCCTGTACCTCCGGTAAATGCTCATGTTCAATCAGCGGCCGGGCGAGAGCAGCTATCTCCTTCTTCTGATCTTCCGACTGGTAGAAGTGTCCGATCAATTGCTCCGCATGCATAAGGCCGAGCTCCCTGAGAATAATCCCCGGTATGGAGGAGGGAGCTGCACGTCCGTCTCTTTCTTTAGTGGTGCGACGCAGTGCCTTCTTGCCAATATCGAAACCGCTGCCCTCGTCTCCGAAAAGATGGCCCCAGCCGCCGCTTTTGAAAAACCCCCCATCCTCCACAGCTACAGCATTGGACCCCGTGCCCGAGATGATCAGCATGCCGCTCGTCATATCGGGATGCAGAGCCCCCTGAAGTGCAGCTTTACTGTCCGAAAACACATCGATTTTTAAATTTTCTGACATATTAAGTTTTAAAAAAAGCGACCGCAACCGTGTCGTCAATTCTTCCTGTTCCTGAAAGCGTCCCGCTCCTGCTATTCCGGCTCCCACTGCTGTGACAGAGTCCGGAGGTATATGGAATTTCTTCATACCCTCTTCAATGAGTGCAGCGATTCTTTCGGCACTCATGTCGTACCCGGAAGCTCTCGGATTCGAACCGGGGCCGAACAGCACATCATCTGTTTCATGAAGACTGTCTCTCCGGTAAAAAGCGACTTCCGTCTTAGTACCTCCTCCGTCAACACCAACGATGTAGTCCATTCAACCCCCACCTTTTTTATTACTTAAGATTATAATACTATTAAAATTTTATGTCAAACTAATTAATTAATTTTTGAAATATTATTTCATAAACTGTAAAAATCTGCTGACTTATGTATAATCGGAGAAAAAGAGGAGGCGTTTTCATGAAACGTGAAGTGCTGTCGCATCTGAAGGAAATTTTGAGCGAAGAACAAATCAGTACGAACGAAACGATACGTAGTCACCATAGTAAAGACGAGTCCTACCACACGCCTGCTTTACCTGAAGTCGTCCTCTTCCCGCGCTCGAGCCGGGAGATCAGTCATATTCTGAAGCTGGCAAATGAAAATGGAGTCCCGGTCACACCGTTCGGACTCGGCTCCGGTCTCGAAGGGCACGTCGTACCTGTACAGGGAGGGTTCTCCATCGACTTTTCGGAGATGGATGATATTCTTGAAATCCGGGAACAGGACCTTCTCGTCCGCGTCCAGCCGGGCGTCACCCGCTCGACGCTTGATAAAGCACTGAAGAAACATGGCCTTTTCTTTCCGGTGGATCCGGGTGCGGACGCCACGATCGGCGGAATGACGGCTACCAATGCGAGCGGCACTACGTCCGTCAAGTACGGGGTGATGAAAGACCAGATCCGCAACCTGGAAGTCGTGACTCCGGACGGACAGATCATCCATACCGGGAGCCTGGCCCAGAAATCTTCCTCCGGTTATAACCTCAACGACCTTTACACAGGATCCGAAGGCACCCTCGGATGCATCAGTGAAATTACGCTGAAAGTATACGGAATCCCCGAGCATATTACGGCCGCCCGTGCCACTTTCAAAGAGATGACGGAAGCAGTGAATGCCGTAACTTCCATTGTTCAGACCGGCGTTCCCGTGGCCCGTATGGAAATCGTGGATGAAAGTTCCATCCGTCAGGTGAACGACTGGATAGAAACGGATTATGAAGTGAACCCCACTCTCTTCCTTGAGTTTCATGGAAATGAAGCGGGACTGAATCAGGACGTGGCATTTGCAAAGGAGATCCTTTCGGACCACGGCTGCACGTCCGTGACGTTCGAAAAAGACACCCAGGGACGCATGAAACTTTGGGAAGGCCGGCACAACCTTGCTTACACCTACACCCACGCCTATCCGGGACGTTCCATGATGGTAACAGATGTTTGCGTTCCTATTTCTTCTCTTGCCGAAGCTATCGTATTCGGCCGGGAAGAGCTCGACAGACAGGGGCTTCCGGGAGGACTTGTGGGACATGCCGGAGATGGCAATTATCACGCATTCGTCATGATCGACAAAAATGATGAGAACGAGATGCACAAAGCGGAACAGTTCAATGAAGCTATCGTTGAACACGCTCTGGCCCGGGGCGGCACCTGTACGGGCGAGCACGGCGTCGGAATCGGGAAGAAGAAGTACCTGGAAGCGGAGCACGGAGCGTCTCTTTCCATTATGAAGTCGATCAAAAAAGCCCTAGATCCGAACAACATCATGAACCCCGGCAAATTCATCGATATCGGATAAGAGCGTTTATACTAAAACAACAAAATTCACCTTCTAACGATTACATTATTCCCGCATTGACAAAGTAATTTTAACGTTATAACATGAAGTTAATTTCACATGAAGTTAACTTCGTGTTTTTTAATATATATTTTTCAGAAGAGGATGTTTCCGGATTGAAGAATCATATCAAATACTTTCGCAAAGAAAAGAATATGACTCAGCAACAGTTAGCTGATAAAGTTTCAGTTTCCTCAAGAACGATTATTTCTCTGGAAAAAGGAAAATATAATCCCTCTGTACTTTTAGCCTATAAAATTGCAAAGATTTTTAACATCAGTATTGAAGAACTATTTACTTTCGAAGAGGAGGAGTCAGGATTATGAACAGAAAAATCTTTAAATTAATTACTGCTGTAATTTTGGCATGTACCGGGATTTTCATATTTGTGATGAGCAACATTAACGATTGGCCCTTTGGGATTGGAGGGTTAGGTATAGCACTGACAGGGATATCAATTCAGACTTACATAGAACATAGAAAGGACAAAGTAACAGAAAAAGGGGAAAAACGAAGTGACATCGAAGTCCATGATGAACGTAATGTGTGGGTTAATGCGAAATCAGGGGAAACAATGAATTCTATTATGGATTCCCTGACTTTGATCGCCTTTATTGTGTCGATTTACCTTGATGTGTCTCTAACGGCACAGGTACTTATCTTTTCATTATTATTATTCAGGATACTGATAAGTCCTGTAGTTAAGAAAGTTTACCAGAATCAGTTATGAACTCGGAGTCTTACAAGAAGAACACTTGCAGAAATTTTAATTAAAAATAGACCCACTGAATTCGTTGTGATCATAGAGATGCAATTCAGAAACTTTCAAAGGGATTCAACTAGCTTTTTCCGGGATGACAACGACATAGAAAGGATGAGAAAAATTGGTTCATGTATTAAAAAGAGAGTTCATTGAATCTTTCAGAAGTGTTCGATCTGTCTTAATTATACTATTCTTAACACTGGTCGCTTACTACTCCTCCAGATTTTTTCAAAATAACCAAGTATTGATCAACCAGTTTTTAAGTGGAAAAAATGCTATAAGCGTTGAGGAGATTTATGCCACAGCCATCACGTTTATTATAATGGCCTTTGGCGCATTATTTGTGTTCTCCATTTCTCACGACATAGTTAATAGTGAAACTGAATCCAGAACTATCCGATTGCTTGTAACTAAAATATCCAGAGGTCAGATATTACTCGGAAAATTATTAGGGGTAACTTTATTCTGGTGGGCTGTAATAACCATCAGCTACATAGTTATATTTGCTATTTCAGGTTCATGGTCTATCGAATTTTATGCGCAGACGCTAGTTTTAATCTTTTATTTCATCAGTTTCACAATGCTAATTTCAACAATAATATCTAAAACTAAACTATCGATGTTTTTTGGTATCATGCTTGGTATTGCTTTACCAGTTTTGAACGTAGCAGCAATAGAAATTGATAAATGGTATCTAATTCCCGCAAAATACATCCTCCCATTTTATTATAGCGAGCAATTAACTATGTCATTCGTGCCACTGATTATCGGAACAGTCTTTTTCACACTATCTGTTTTTATTATAAAGAGGAGAGATTTATAAATGGAGAGTATTGTTCAAGTAAAAAACTTAAGAAAAGAATATAGAAACACAGACGTATTAAAAGACATTAACCTGACAGTTAACAAAGGAGAAGTTTTCGGGTTTGTTGGTCATAATGGGGCAGGTAAGTCAACGTTGATTCACATCTTAACAGGCATTGTTAATAAGACATCCGGATCATTTACGATTTTCGACACGCCGGACAACGAACTTAATACCATCAAAAGAAAAATGGGCGTCATGCCGGATATCACTAACCTGTATCATCATATGAAAGGGTATAATTTTTTAAAATATATGGGGGAACTTACAGAAGATAAGCGTTCCAAAGCGGGGTATACTGAACTTCTAAAAAAAGTCGGTTTAGAGGGAGCAGAAGACCAAAAGATTAAATCGTACTCTTTTGGTATGAAAAAGAAAATCAGCATAGCCCAAGCCCTGCTTGGTGATTCGGAACTCATTATTCTTGATGAGCCAACTTCAGGGCTGGATCCGGAATCAGCTATTTATATTCGTAACTTAATAAGCGAGTTGCAAAAAAGCGGGAAAACCATTTTTTTGACTTCCCACAACCTTGATGAAATTGAGAGGATCAGTGACAGGGTCGGGATTTTGAGCAATGGTGTCATTAAAAAGTTTGGAACTCCAGAGGAATTAAAGAAAGTCGAAGAAGGAAGTAATATAGGTTTTTCGGTTCGAACAATACCAATGCTCACGACTGAAAAAATCGAGGAACTTACAAATCTCCACCAACTGAATATCATTTTCGGAGAAGGGAGGCAAACCAGTGCCCGATTAATTGTCAAATCCGAAGAAGACATTCCGAAAATAACTAAGGCTATAGTCGATTCGGGCATTTCCTTGTATGAGGTAAAAATTGACGAGAAATCTTTAGAAGATGTTTTCATGAACGCATAAACAAAAAATCAGTCCTAAGCAAACAAGAATTTAACCTTTTATACTAAAGAAAGTATGTTTATTTTTTAATGACAATAAGAAAAAAGGTGTTATTCCAATTGACGAAAACCATAAACTTTCTTACGGTACTGATTGTTGCGGGAGTGATTATGGCCCTTATTGTGGAAGGAACGATGGAATCCGTTACAATCCCACCCGGGTTTTACATTTTCAGTTCGTTCTTCGCATTATTCACTGCAGGGTACAGGTACTACTTTGAGATGGATAAAAAATCCTGGGGAGCTTCTCTTATGGTGCTCACAACTGCTGGAATACTATTCTCAATTGTCTTAATGTTTATCTAAAAAAAGCCCTGTCCGGGGCTTTTTTTCTGCCTGAAATCTATTAAAGTGATTTCATTCTTACAATGTAAAAAATTGTGCTACGATGAATGCTGGGAGGAATGAACAATGAGTATCCACTGGTTTAAAATAATCATAGCCGGCCTGTTTGAAATAGGATGGGTCATCGGGCTGAAACATGCCGACAGCGTCCTCGACTGGACAGGTACCGTTATCGCTATAGTTGTCAGCTTCTATTATCTGATTATGGCCGGACAGAAACTTCCCGCCGGAACAGCATATGCCGTTTTCGTAGGAATCGGTACGGTAGGAACCGTACTCTCGGGAATGTTGTTTTTCGGAGAGGCGGCAAGTGTAGGGAAAGTGCTGATGATCTCCCTTCTTCTCACAGGTATAATCGGTCTTAAAATGGTAACACCGGAGGAGGATGCATAATGGCATGGGTCTACTTAATCATCGCAGGACTCGGAGAAATGTTCGGGGTTCTGATGATCAACAAATTTCACTCTGAACGTTCAGTCGCATCCCTCCTTCTGCTCGCTGCAGGGTTCACAGCCAGCTTTCTTTTTCTGGCTATTTCCATGGAAACACTGCCGATGGGGCTTGCCTACGCCGTATGGACAGGCATAGGAGCAGCAGGTGGCGCACTGTTCGGAATGATTTTATATGGGGAACCGAAAGACGGCAAACGCATCTTTTTTCTATCACTCATCATCGCTGCCGTCATCGGATTGAAGTTGGTCTCCCCTTGATATTATCCGGAATGAACGTACGTGCCGGCCATATAATCGTGTATGGCCCGGCGCTGCTTCGTTGCAATGACCATCACAAAACTCACCAGAGTGGACACTCCGAAAGTGATGACACTGAGCAGCACCTTCCCGACAAAATCCCGGATGAACATATCAAGAAGCGTCACGTCATTCCCGTTAAGTTTTTTAACACGTATATCCATCAGACGCTTTGCAAGGGTGTACCCGGCCCAGACAGCAGGCAGGATCGTCAGGTACAAAGCATCCAGCAGTACATAGGCATAGCTGCTCGAAACTTCTGATGTAAGTTCCCCAGTGATCAGAAAGTATAAAAAGACAGCTACCATATTAATAATGAAGCTATCTGCGAGAAAGGCTGCCAGTCTTTTTCCAAAACCGGCTTTAGGTGTGTCCGTCTGCATAACAAATCCCTCTTCTTTAAAATATTCGTTCCTCTTTGAAAACTGTTTTCTTTCGGTCAAGGACTCAAATTTCCAGAGTCATGTGCTGTTCGTCGTAATATTCCCGATGCATCTTCAAAGCGTTCTTCTCCACACCCCACGTCTCAAACCCGGCATTTGCATAAAGTCGGATGGCGGAATCGTTGTTCGTCACCACGGACAGGTTAATTTTTTCAATATACCCTTCTTCTTTCGCTTTTTCGATCGTCTTCTGAAGCAGTTGACCCCCTACTCCTTTATTGCGGACGACGGGGGAGACGTACACTCCTATAAGGTGAGCAACATGTCTCAACTTGCTCGTGTCCTGCACGACGAGCGTCATCATTCCTACAATTTCCTCGTCCCAGATTGCTCCGAATGTGAAACTGTCCGCATCGGCAAGACGTTTGGACACTTCGCGGACCGGGTCCTCCTTCGACATCGCTTCTTCATAGCTCGTAGCGAATGCTTCCGGATTGTTCCTTAACGCCTCGAGCCTCAAATCCCAGTACATGTTCGCATCATCCGGCTGCAATAGTCGTATCTCCATTACTTATCCCTCGCATCTATAAGTTCAAATTCTTCACAGACGACGAGCACGTCTTCCGTAAATTCTCTACCCAGTTCCTCCATAAGCGTGCGGAAAAACTTCTCGTGCTCGTTCCACCAGTATGTATAGGAACGGTCTCCTTCCCCTTCCCTGAAGGCGAACGATTCCGGCACCTCGTTCATCGGCATGACTGTCACCTTATTCGTACGGATGATCGCCGCCGGTTCCTCATTGGAATCAAGTACAATACTATATTCCCCCTCATCGGGGAGAGGATCATTTTCTGCGGCATATTCCTCATAGAGAGAACATGTGGCTGTCTTGATTCCGCGTACTACGAGTCCCGCTAATTCGTCTTCATCTATACCGAATGCCCAGGCCGAAACGTTCTCCGGTGCCTGCACACCGTTCCAGTAATCTTTCCAGTAGCGCCATGCTTTTTCATTCATTTCCTTCTCCTCCTCTGTCTAATCACCGGGCCCTCCCGGACCGTGGACGTCACTCCCGGATTTACGATAAGCATCATCCTGTGCTTCTTGTGCTGCTTTTGAACGGCTCTGACGTTCCACGTTTTCTTTATTCCTGTGCATACGTTTATGTTTTCCGGTAAGGCGATCGACCAGTCTTGCCACGAAAAAAGGCAGGGATAAAAAAGCGACAATGATAAGAACACCGAAGAGTGTAGACATGAACGTGGCCTCCCTATGATAAACTCCTTCTTACCCTGTACGAATAAAAAGAAATAATGTTTCATCATCTTCCCTCTTTCCTTATAATGAAAAGAAAAAAGGAGAGACAGAAAACATGATCGATCTCATTAATATAGAAGCATTTATTCTGGCTGCCGTCCTTTTGAACCTTACTCCGGGCACCGACACTATGTACATTGTATCACGAAGCGCTTCCCAGGGGCTCGGCGCGGGCTCATACTCCGCCCTCGGCATTTCCGCCGGAATCCTTGTACATACGATTCTGGCGGCACTCGGTCTATCCGTACTTCTTATGCAGTCGGCCTTCCTGTTCACCGTCGTCAAAATCATCGGTGCCTGCTATCTCGGTTATCTCGGTCTACAGATCCTTCTCACCAAAAAGAAGGCGGAGGGAGATAAGAAAGAAATACCGAAACAGTCGAACCGTAAGATTTTCGTCCAGGGAATGATCACCAACGTAACAAATCCGAAAGTAGCCGTATTTTTTCTCGCTTTTCTCCCTCAGTTCGTCCAGGCAGACAGCGGAATGAGCGCTTCCCTTTCTTTTCTGACGCTCGGGCTCATCTTTACGACCACCGGGACGATATGGTTCTTCATCACCGCTCTGCTCGCTTCGTTCACAACAGCGAAACTGCGCGGAGAGAGCCGAAGCGGCATGATTTTAAACAAAGTGACGGGGCTCGTCTTTATAGCTATGGGCATCCAGCTTCTCTATACGGAAAGCTGAAAATTTTCCATACAAAAACCAGGGGGAACTGATGCATCCCTCCTGGTTCTATCCACCGATATAAGACATGTTTATTTTTTTCTTTCCGGATTTCCTCTGTTCCCATCTCTCATCCGAATAGCGGTCGTCCCGATCTCTCCAGTTCCCTGTAATGAAGTCTCTGAGCTCCTGATCCGATGCTCCTCCACGGAGCAGCTGTTTCAGATCACGTCCTTCCGAAGCGAAAAGACAGTTGAATAACTTCCCGTCAGAAGACAGACGGATTCTCGTACAGCTTGAACAGAAAGACTCCGAGACGGAAGTTATGAAGCCTACCTGCTCTTGACTGTCTCCATATTTATATCTCCTGGCTACCTCCCCGAAATAATCCCTCTCGACCGGAGCGAGTTCATACTTTTCGGAAAGTATGTTCAATATCTCCGTTTTTGGAATCACACGCTCATAACTCCAGGCGTTATCATTGCCTACATCCATGAATTCAATGAAACGAAGAGTTATACCTTTCTCCTTACAGTAGCGGGCAAGTGGCAGTATCTCCTGTTCATTCACCCCCCGTTGCACTACCATATTCACTTTTACCTGAAATCCGAAAGCAAGAGCAGTTTCGATTCCTCTAAAGACCTTCTCCGGTGGCACCCCCTGACCATTCATTTTCCGGAACAACTCTTCATCTATAGCATCCAGACTCACATTTACCCGGGTCAACCCCGCTTCAAAAAGTTCCTTGGCATAATGACCGAGCAGCACTCCGTTCGTCGTAAGACCTATGTCTCCGATACCATCTATGGCGTAAATACGGCGCACCAGTTCCGGGAGTCCCGGTCGCATCAGCGGTTCCCCTCCTGTAATCCGGACTTTTTTCACTCCTTTTTCAGCGAATATTTTCACCACTTTCTCCAATTCATCGAAAGATAAAAGTTCCTGTTTAGGAAGGAACGCATAATCCGTTCCAAAAATCTCTTTCGGCATACAGTAGGAACAACGGAACTGACACCGGTCGGTCACCGATATGCGCAAATCTCGCATAGGTCTTCCGAATCGGTCAGTGACTGCTTCTTTCATAGTAAACTCCCCTTTTTGTATTCGTCTTCAGTATTAACGTTACACAGGTGTTTCCCGGTTACTCCTTTTAAAGCAGCAGCCTCCACGGATACTCCTCCGAGATTCAAAAAAACCCGGTGTGCCGATCGCTCCCCTTGTTCGAGCAGATGATTGATTTTATCTGTGTCCTTCGCCTCCCAGATGCTGATGAGAGGGTGAAGTCGTCCGCTTCCTTTTAAAGCACAAGGAACAGTAATGCCGTTCTCCTTTTTCCAGACAATCATTTCACCTATCACCTCGGGGGTAAGGAAGGGAACGTCACATGGCAGTAAGATGAAATGTTCTGATTCTTCCCTTTTCATCGCCGTATACAGACCTGCCATAGGCCCTTCCCCTCTCCACTTTTCCATGTCAGTATATACTTTCCCCTCCGGAAAAAAAGGCTGCAGTTCCAAAGAAGTCTGAATAACGACCTGGTCTGTCCAGGGCAGGAGCGCATGTTCAGATCTTTCATAAAAATAACTTCCTTCATGGGTTTCGAACGCTTTCGGTCTGCCAAACCTTCTCGATTTACCTCCGGCAAGTACCACGCCCGTCCGGCTGCTCATCCCCCGCTCACCGGTGGAATGAAAGCGACGATATCTCCAGATTCCACTTCTTGTGTACCTGAACAGAACTCCTCATTCAGCGCAACACGCACCCCATCCCAGCTGATTGAAGGATGAAGGTCAGTAACTTTCTCCATGACTTCCCCGAGCGTCCCGCCCTGCCATTTTATCCGTTCACTCGCTAAACCTGATGCTTCTTTCATAGAAGCGAAATATAACACCTGTATCATTGTACTTCCTCCCCTTTCCACCATTCGCCGTCTTCCTGGATTTCTTTTTTCCAAATAGGCACGTCTTCTTTGATACGTTCCATAATGAAACGGTTCGCTTCATAGGAGGCGTGCCGATGAGGAGTAGAAACGGCTACTACGACTGCTATGTCGGAGATAGCAAGCGGCCCGATCCGATGCCCTACAGCCACTTCCGCTTCCGGCCATTTCACCTTCACTTCCTCTGCAATGGTTTCCAGTATACGCTCGGCCATCGGAACGTAGGCTTCGTAGGCAAGGGATAATGTACGTCTCCCCTTTGTCCACTCTCTCACATGACCGGTAAATGTAGCGACAGCTCCTGCTTCCGGTCTCGTAACCATTGCAATATACTTGCCGGGGTCGAGAGGAGAATCCGTCACTTCATATCTCTTATCCATTCTTCCCACCACCTTTTCACTTCTTCTTTTTCATGCACCAGTCCCGCTTCTTTCATCATATAAATCTGCGGAAGAGCCATAAGCTTTTGTTTATCTTCTTCCTGTCTCCACAGTACAATTTTCGGAAAAGACGCCTGCTTGAAACCTTCTATTAAAATATAATCCGGGTTCCTTTTTACTGCTTCTTCATACATATGAGAAAGCGCCCCGTCTTCTTCGCACCTCTCATGCATCTGCATAACACCATTTCCGTAAACGATTGAGGCATCCGCTCCAGCCCGGAAGTGCTGCATACTGTCCGTATCCTTATCCGGGAGGATCAAAGGGGAGGGATGACCGTGATGTTTTATCGTAACTACTTTCGCCCCTTCTTCTGTGGCCAGTCTGACGAGGGAATTCATTAATGTTGTCTTGCCGCACTTCCGAAAGCCGACTACCTGGAGTGTCCGGGGATTTCCCATCGGTCCACCCCTTCCGTATCACGGAGCATCATCATAGCTACCTTCTCCCCTTTTTCTATGTTTGACGTACCGCCCCGGAGAATGACCAGAACGTTCGCTTTTGCAAGAGCAGCTACTGCATTGGATTTATTAAACCCTGCCGGATTCACTTCTCCGGTGGAGCGGTCATATTCCGCACGTACGAACCTGGTGAATGGATTCTTTTTCGGGAAGGACTCCTTTAACCGTCCGTATTCAAAAGCACGATAAGGGAAACGATCACCCATGCTTTCACGGAGTACCGGTCTGGCGAACAGTTCGAAACCCGTGAAACAGGCTGAGGGGTTTCCGGAAAGACCGAATAAAAAGGTACCTTTTTCCGTTACAGCCACCGTCGTGACGCTCCCGGGTCTCATACCGACCTTGTTGAAAAGGACTTCCGCTCCCACCCATTCATAAATAGCAGGCATGAAGTCGAAATCACCTACTGATACACCTCCCGTAGTAATGAGGGCATCTGTTTCTTCAAGAGCCTGCACGACAGCTTTGCGGAGACTTTCTTCTTCATCTTTAACACCGGCAAACACGACCGGTTCTGCTCCGGCTTCTTTTACGGAGGCTGCAATCATCGGGGTGTTCGAATCCCTGATCTTTCCAGGAGGGGGGAAGACTCCTGCGTCTACCAGTTCAGAACCGGTAGCTATAATTCCTATTTTCATCTTTTTATACACAGGAACCTCCACCACTCCGGCCCCGGCCAGCAAAGCGATCACTCCGGCTGTAATCGTCCTTCCCGGTTCGAGAAGGAGCTCTCCTTCCTGTACATCTTCACCTGCGAACGAAACGTTTTCCCCCGGGACGAAGGTTTTTCTGAGCGAGAACCCTTCTTTTTCCTCTCTGGCCTGTTCGAACATAGCTACAGCATCCGTAGCTTCCGGAAGCTTTGCCCCTGTCATGATACGTACCGCTTCTTTCTCACCGGGAATACATTCCGAAACATCTCCCGCTCCTATATGATCGATCACTTTTAAATACACACGGTTTTCTCCGCTTGCTCCTTTCGTATCCCCGGCACGTAATGCGTATCCGTCATAAGGGGAGCGGTCGAAAGGAGGCAGCGACTGATCGGCGTAAACGGGAGAAGCGAGCACTCTTCCTTCCGCTTCGTAAAGAGAGATCTTTTGTATATCCTGGAGTTTCACTCTCGCCCGGCATCGTTCAATAGCTTCCTCGACAGATATTGGTTTACGTACAGTAAGCACTGGTATCATCTCCTGACAGTTGTGATATAATCGACGGGAGAAGGAAGAAGTTTTTTCCTCAGTCCCGATAGTTACTAAAGGGGGGATTAATCGTGAGAGAACTTTCTCATTTTGATGAAAACAATAACGCAATTATGGTCGATGTTTCCGGTAAGCAGGCGACTTCAAGAAGTGCCGTAGCGAAAAGTTCGATAACTCTCGCTACAGACGCCTACGAACAGGTGAAAGAAGGCACGAACAAAAAAGGTGATGTCCTTGGAACCGCCCGTCTTGCAGGTATTATGGCTTCCAAACAGACATCTTCGCTCATTCCCCTCTGTCACCCGCTCCCTCTCCAAAAAGCTGCCGTTGATTTTGAGTGGGAGGAAGGCGAATTCAGACACACCCTGCATATTTCCGCGTTCGTAAAGACGTCGGGACAGACAGGTGTGGAGATGGAGGCTTTGACCGCAGCTTCCGTGACAGCCCTGACTGTATATGATATGTGCAAAGCTGCCGACAAATACATGGTCATCGGCCCGACATTTCTTGAAGAGAAAATCGGCGGTTCGTCCGGATATTTCAAAAGAGATGCCGAATAATCGATGTCCCGGTCTCTTATTTGAAGAGGCCGGTTATTTATGCAGTTCCGAGTAAAAGTGGTCCAGTTCCGGAAGAATCAGCTCTTCCATTGCAAGCGATACCGCTTTGACGGACCCGGGCATGAGAAATACGAGCACGTTTCCGATTACACCGGCGGATGCTCTGCTGAACATAGCTTTCGTCCCAACGTCTTGTTGGTAACTGAGGAGACGAAACAATTCCCCGAACCCGTCGATTTTCTTCTCATACAGCGGCTCTACAGCTTCGGGAGTTACGTCTCTTTTAGCGATCCCGCTGCCGCCGGTCAAAAAGAGAACATCCATCTCTTTTTCCATTTCTTCTCTTACACAGGCTCTGATTTCTTCTATTTCATCCCGGACCATTGTCACCGGCCCTGCTTTCCTTCCGGACTCCTCGAGCTGGCGCATCACTTCTTTGCCGCCACGGTCCGTTTTCTCGGTACGCGTGTCACTTACTACTATGATTGAAGATTGCACTTCGCCCACCTCCTCTCAGCCAAAAATCGAAGCATACAGTCTTTTTCCTTCCTCAGGCTCGGAAACCCCGTGAATCAGCATCCGCCCCCGTTCGAACAACAACATCCTGTGACCATTCAGCTCTCCCTGGATAAATAATCCGGTTCTTTTGTAAGGTATGGACATTCTCCGCATCATTTCTTCCCCTTCCTGAAGAGAAATCTTCCGGTGAGCAGGAGGGTGGATATGTACCGCTCCTCTGCCACACAGTACGGACACTCCTCCGGTTTCATGAAAGGAGGGATATGCAGGAGAACTTCCGCATGTAGGACATGTGGCATTTTTCATGCCGTGTGTCCGAATCTTCTGATGTTCTCCGCTCCATATATCTTCCAGTTTAAAAATACCGCCGCATGCCCCGGACCCCGTAATCAGCTGAAAAATATCCACTGTCTGTCTGGCTGCAGTAATCTGGACAGCCGGAGCCAGTGCTCCAGCAGTTTCGCACGTCTCCTTCGCTCCGGTGAGCGTTTCATAGAGACAGCGAAAACAGGCATTGTGGCCCGGAACTACGGTCATCTGGATACTCGTACTTCCCGAAAGACTGCCATACACCCAGGGGACGCCGAGCATGTGAGCGACATCATTGATTACGTAAGCTGTATCGAAATTGTCTGAAGCGTCGACGATTACGTCCGATGAAGAAGCCACTTTATGGAGAAACGGTCCGTCTGTGTAGTGAGGCCATATTTTGATATCCACCTCTTTGTTAATGTGTTCCAGTCTGACCTGGGCAGCTTCCACCTTCAGCCGCCTCTTTTCCGCGTCTTCTTCGGTGAACAGCTGCTGGCGCTGGAGGTTGGACCACTCCACTTCATCAAAGTCGATAAGATGAATCCGTCCCGCACCGGCTCTGGTCAGCGTTTCGGCAACAGTCGTTCCCAACGCCCCGCAACCGACGATAGTGATTTCCGCTTCCCTGATTTTTTTCTGACCGCTTTCCCCGATTGCCCCAAATCTCACCTGCTTATCATAACGATCTGTGCTCATGCTTCCCCTTCTTTCTTCTCCTCCGTAATATCCGAAAATGTAGCTACGTACTTAATGACATTGCCAGCTTCATCCGTCACAGGGTTGATAGTGAGCCATTCCACATACAGCTCTCCACTTTTTCTTCTGTTCCATATTTCTCCCTGCCAGTGTCCGGTTCTTCTTATCGACTCCCACATCCGGTCGTAAAAATTTTTCGGCTGTTTGCCTGATTTAAGTAAAGCCGGGGTGTTACCAAGCGCTTCTTCCCGCGAATAACCGGTGAGTTTTTCGAAGGAAGGGTTCACCTCCACAATTTTTCCTTTCGTATCCGTCACCATCATTCCCTGACCGGAAGAATGGAAAATGGAAATCTGGTTATTCAGACTGTCCTGATACATCAGCCACATAACAAGAATCAGACTGGCAAGCGATACCTGCGACAAAAGCATGAACCCGATTGCATAGTGCCCGGTGATCGCAAACACTCCAGTAAGTATCAGTGGAGGAAAAAATCCGCCGAGACCTCCCATCATTGAGATAATCCCGTTCGCGATACCCGCCTGGGAGTGGAAATAGGTAGGAACCAGTTTAAAGACGACCCCGTTCCCGACCCCTGCCGAAACAGCTATAGCTATCGCACCCACTGTATAAAGAGCAAGAGAGGGTGAAAAAGCCAGAAGGATGGCAGCGACAGTATAGGCTATGAATACCCCGATCAGCATCTTCAACGGGGAGAACTTATCGGCCACCGCTCCTCCGACAGGTCTCATCAGTGTTGCCACAACAATGAATCCGGCTGTACGAAGCCCCGCATCGATTTCCTCGAGAGCGAAATTCGTAACGAGAGAGTTGGGGAGGTAAACGGTGAATGCTACAAAAGATCCGAACGTTATAAAATAAAACAGAGAGAAGATCCACAGTTTTTCATTTTTATAAACTGCCCGGATCTGCTGCATAATCGGCTGTTTCACCTTTTTCTCATTCCGGTCCCCGACAAATATATTCAGAACTGCGAAGGCCAGAAGCAGAATAAGGTAAACTTTAATGGTCGCCTGCCACCCTATGGATGTAGCGATAACAGGTGCTGCAAAGGTAGTGACCGCCGTCCCTATATTCCCTGCCCCGTATACCCCGTTGACGAACCCGTGCTTTTCTTTCGGATAATACTTAGGAAGAGAGGTGACTCCTACTGAGAAAATGGCCCCTCCGACTCCGAGAAACAAACCTCCGATCAAAAGGTCTGTGAACGTTGATGCTTCACTTATGTAAAATACAGGGAACATCAACAGTATAAAACTAATGATAAAGACGAGACGGGCCCCGTACACATTCGCAAAATACCCGAGCGGGATTCTTAATATGGAACCGAGAATCACAGGTACTGCTGTAACCAGAGCCACCCGTTCAGGAGCGATAGTCACATCTTCCTGGATAAACGGAAGAAGAGATGAAATGATGACCCATACCATAAATCCGACGACAAGGTTCATCGTCTGCAGAGGAAGTTGTATTTTCCTGATCACTTTTCCTCCACCTCCTTTTTCGACTTATTTGCTGTTGTTATTTTTTGTTTACTGCGTAATCAGGGAACGAAGATCTTCGACGAGCGGTTCAAGATCTTTTGTCAACATGACTCTGTCCACCATCGGAAAGAGAACCGTTTCCTCTTTGACGAAGTGGAGGATTAATACTTCGAATGCTTCCCCGGCATCCTCCGTCATTTTCCGAAGCTGTTCGTAAGAATACTCCTCAAGATCACCCCTCGAATGAAAAAAGAAATGACCGATGTATCCCTCGATTTCCTTATGTTCTTCTTCTATAGACATGATTGGCCCCTGTTCTTTCCCTATATACAGAGCCAGAGCCGGGAAGAAGTGTTTTTCCTCTTTATCCGTGTGGTTTTTTAAAGGTTCAAGAAAAGATTTAAGACGGTCCCTGAGTTCTTTAAAAGCTGCACGCGCTTCTTTCATGTCTTTATGACGGTTGTTTGCGAAATCAAGTACGATAGCATGCCACTCTTCCATCAGGTACTGTAAATACTTGTGTTCATTTTCGAGAATACGCGTCGCTTTATTCTTCGTTTGAAATTTCTGTTCTTCCCACATCGTAACCCCTCCTTCTGCCTATGCTCTTCGTTTATGACGACGATATAGAATGTGACTTCTGCCAACGTAATGAACCGGTACACTCCACACGTGCACGAGACGGGTGTAAGGCCATAAACCGAAAATGAGAAAACCTGTAATGGCATGCACTTTAAAAGTAAAAGGCACATTTGCCATGTAAGAAGCATCAGGCCGGAGAATAAGGAGATCACGGAACCAGACGGAAATCGTGTCCCTGTAATCAAAACCGGGCTGTACATTATTCGTTACCAAAGTAGCGTAAACACCGAGAAAAACAATGAACAAAAGTAACGCGTTTACGATAATATCCGAACTCGTACTCAATTTCCTTACGGCACTTATGGAGACGCGCCGGTAAGTCAAAAGCAACATCCCGACAAGCGTCACGACTCCAAACAGACCACCCACATATAAAGCTCCCAAATGATATAAATGATCGTTCACACCTACAGCTCTCATCCATTCTTTTGGGATGCCGAGTCCTGCCACATGTCCGAAAATAACGGGAATAATTCCTATATGAAACAGAAGACTTCCAATCATAAGCTGTTTCTTTTCTATGAACTCACTCGATTTCGCCGTCCAGCTGAACTGATCATGACGATAGCGGAATATGTGACCGATGACGAATGAGACGATACACATATAGGGAAGGATTACCCACAAAAACTGCGAACTCACTGGACACTCACCTCTTCTTCCTTCACACAGGAACGCAGGGTTCTGCGCAAACTTTTGACCAGCGGAAGGTAAGGGTGGTCGTGCTTTTCCAAAGCTTCACGCAAATGGAAAGTTCCGTCTTCCAGCACTGCAAACAACAGGGCGAAACTCTGCCGGGAACGTTCATCCTCCAGCCAGTCGCCGATGTGAACAAATTCACACATAAGAGGAAGGAAATCCGACAGTTCGCCTTTCGGCATATTCAATCCATACATCTCATACATCACCTTTAACCTGGCAAGCATCTGACCGCGTTCCTTGCTGTCCTCAAATTTTGCAAAAGTCATGTAGAGAGTCAGACTTTTTTCGAAATCGAACGTTGCCGTATAGTATTCCTGAACTTCTGCATGAGACCATTTTTTCATGTTTTTCCAGTAAGTCTCCGCACCCCTGTACCCCGGGTCTTCCGGGGTAAAAGAAGCGCGGAAAAATTCTTCATCAAAAATTCCCGGTTCGGGGTAGGCAAGATGATGACTGTAGTAAGCAAAGGCGGAGCGTTGTTTATCAAGCTTGTTCAAATCAATCACGCCAGATCCCTCCATAGAAATTATCCTCATAAATTTCTTTACCTGATTTGGCACCCGCCGGCATCATCGGTCCACATCCGTCGCAATCCGAGCCGAAACCTTCGGAGCCCTGGGCACGATAAGGGTTGCTGTAACTTTCACGGTGAGAGGTAGGAATGACGAAACGATCTTCATATTTAGCGATGGAAAGCAGACGATACATCTTTTGTGTCTGTTTCGCCGTCAGTCCCACCCGCTCCAGACGAGTCTCGTCAAACTCTTTTCCGCTCGACAACGCTCTCATGTAGGAACGCATCATAGCCATTCTCTGCAAAGAGCTCTTCACTGATTCCGTATCCCCTGCGGTAAGCATATTCGCCAGATACTGGATAGGGTTTCTCATCTCTTCAATAGCCGGGAAAATCATGTCCGGATTTTTGATGGAATCTTTTCCTTCGAAATAGCTCATGATCGGGCTGAGCGGAGGTACGTACCATACCATCGGAAGGGTACGGTATTCCGGGTGAAGCGGAAAAGCAAGCTTATACTCAATTGCGAGTTTATATACCGGAGAATCCTGAGCAGCTTCCAGCCAATCCTCCGTAATGCCGTCACGTCGAGCCTGTTCCTGGACTTCAGGGTCATGAGGATCAAGAAAAAGGTCGCACTGTGCTTCATAAAGGTCTTTCTCATCAGGTGTTGCGGCAACTTCCTGGACACGGTCTGCATCATAAAGCAGAACTCCGAGGTACCGGATGCGGCCTGTACATGTTTCAGAACAAACGGTCGGAAGTCCGCTTTCGATTCTCGGATAGCAGAACGTACATTTTTCTGCTTTGTTCGTCTGCCAGTTGAAATATACTTTTTTATACGGGCACCCCGTCATACAGTATCTCCATCCGCGGCATGCTTCCTGGTCGACAAGAACGATGCCGTCTTCGTCACGTTTATACATCGCACCGGACGGGCAAGAGGCGACACAACTCGGGTTCAGACAGTGTTCACAAAGTCGTGGCAGGTACATCATGAAAGATTTTTCGAAATTGAATTTGATCTCTTCTTCGATTTTTTCGATATTCGGGTCCTGTGGTCCCGTAATATGACCGCCGGCCAGATCGTCTTCCCAGTTCGGTCCCCATTCAGGATCCATTTTTTCACCCGTTATTGCCGAATGAGCACGAGCCACGGGTGTGTGCTTTCCGTCTTCTTTATTTGTCAGATTTTCATAGTTGTAAGTCCACGGCTCGTAATAGTCTTTCATTTCCGGCATATCCGGGTTATTGAAAATTTTCCCCAGGGCTATTTTTGATAATTTGGTGCCGGATTTCAGTTGGAGCTTGCCGTTCTTGACTTCCCAGCCGCCCTTATACTGTTCCTGGTCCTCCCAGCGCTTAGGGTAACCGATGCCGGGCTTTGTCTCTACGTTGTTGAACCACATGTATTCCGCACCCGGACGATTCGTCCAGGTGCTTTTACAGGTAACACTGCATGTGTGACAGCCGATACATTTATCCAGATTCATTACCATTGCTACTTGAGCTTTAATCTTCAAGCCAGTCAACCTCCTTCATTTTTCTTACTGCTACGTATACGTCTCTCTGGTTACCGATAGGGCCGTAATAATTGAAGCCGTAACTGAGTTGAGCGTATCCTCCAACCATCTGTGTCGGTTTCACGTGAATTTTTGTAGGAGCGTTGTGACTGCCGCCCCGCTGTCCGGTAATTTTCGAACCCGGAACCTGAATGTGTTTATCCTGGGCGTGATACATAAACATCGTTCCCTGGGGAATCCGGTGACTGACGACTGCTCTTGCTGTTACCACACCGTTACGATTGTATACTTCAAGCCACTCGTTATCGCTTATATCATGAGCTTCGGCGTCAATATCACTGATCCAGACCGTAGGCCCTCCGCGGAAAAGCGTAAGCATGTGCAGATTGTCCTGGTACGTGCTGTGGATATTCCACTTTCCGTGCGGAGTGAGATAACGGAGGACGAGTGAGTCCTTGCCACCTACTATCTTCTTATCTCTCGAACCGAACACCATTGGTGGCAGGGTCGGTTTAAAAACCGGAAGAGACTCACCGAACTGCAGGAATATTTCATGATCGATGTAAAAATGCTGCCGGCCTGTCAGAGTACGGAACGGTACTTTGCGTTCAATATTCGTAGTAAACGGAGAGTACCTTTTCTTCCCTTTGTTTGAACCGGTGAACACGGCGGTCGGTATCACTTCCCTCGGCTGGGCGGTGATTTGATCGAAAGTGATCTTTTCCGCGGCACGGTCGGAAGATATATCTTTCAGTTCCACTCCCGTATCCTTTTCCAATGCTTCATAGGAGCGCTGGGAGACGGCGCCGTTCGTGGCGGAAGAAACATGCAGCATTGCGTTCGCAACCTGCCGGCCCGTTTTCAGCATAGGGAGTCCTTCCCCTGCGTGACCTTCTTCATCCTGAACGCCGTTGATCAGCTTCAGTTCCTCATATTCTTCACTTACCGGGAACGAGACCCCGTGAGCGCCGACCTTTCCGTTGATCAGATTCGGACCGAGCGTCGTATACTTTTCGTGAATCTTCGTGTAGTCGCGCTCTACAATGGAAATGTTCGGCATAGTCTTCCCGGGGATCGCTTCGATTTCCCCTTTCTTCCAATCTTTCACTTCTCCGTTGGGTTGTGCTATTTCCTGTGGCGAGTCGTGACCGAGAGGACTTGTAACTACGTCTTCGTAAACTCCCGGAAGATGGTCTTCGGCCATTCTGGAAAAGACACGGGCCAGGGAACGATAGATATCCCAGTCCGAGCGGGCTTCCCATAAAGGATCGATAGCCGGATTGAACGGATGCACGAACGGATGCATATCCGTGGAGGACAAATCTGTTTTTTCATACCATGTGGCTGCCGGAAGAACAACATCCGCATACAGCGGGGTGGAAGTCATCCGGAAATCGAGAGCTACAAGCAAATCAAGCTTTCCGTTCTTCTCCTCACTCCATTCGACTTCCTCGGGCTTATCGTCTTCGTTCACTTCGGACATAAGTCCGTCGGAAGCTCCAAGCAGGTGTTTCAGAAAATATTCCTGACCTTTGGCAGAACTTGAAATCAGATTCGAACGCCAGACGAAAAGAGTGCTCGGGAAGTTCTCTTTCGCCCCTGGCTCTTCTACGGCAAAACGCATTTTCTTCTCTTTCAGCTGATCCACAATATCCTGTACGATATCTGCGGATGTTTTGCTGCCCCGGTCTCTTGCTTCTTTCGTCAGATGCAGACTGTTTTTATTGAACTGTGGATAAGACGGAAGCCAACCGAGACGAGCTGCCAGCACGTTGTAATCAGCCGGATGTTTATATCGGAGTTTCCCTCCGAGCGGCGATTTCAGAGCTTCGGTGCCCATTTCTTCGTATTTCCACTGATCGGTCGCAAAGTAGAAGTAAGATGTTGCATTCTGAAGACGTGGCGGACCCTGCCAGTCTTTCGCAAACGCAATCGTCGACCATCCTTCGATCGGACGGCATTTTTCCTGACCTACGTAGTGCGCCCAGCCGCCTCCGTTTTTACCCTGGGAAGCTGTAAGCGTTACAAGATTCAAAATCGAGCGGTAGATTGTATCACTATTGAACCAGTGATTAATGCCGGCTCCCATGATGATCATCGAACGGCCGTCGGTATCAATAGCGTTCTGCGCGAACTCTCTCGCTACCTGTGTCACTACCGACGCTTTCACTCCTGTGATTTTTTCCTGCCAGGCAGGCGTATAAAAGGAAGAGGCATCCTCATAACTTTCTGCATGATGAGTGCTGTTACTTCTCTTCACCCCGTACTGGCTCAGCATAAGATCGTAAACTGTCGTGATTTTCTTTTCCGTGCCGTCAGCGAGAGTGATTGTCCTCACAGGAATCGAACGGGTAAAGAGATCATTTCCATTCGCATCAAACGATGGAAAGACGATCTCTTTCCATTCCGTTCCTTCCGACTCTGTCGTCAATGCGGGCTGTATGTACGACCCGTCTTCTTTTTCAAGGGATAGGTTCCACTTCACGTCCTCTTCCCAGCGCTGTCCCATCGTGCCATTCGGCACCGTGATTTCTCCATTCGTCTCATCGATAAGAACCGGCTTCCATTCCGCGTTTTCGGAAGCCCCTCCGAGATCCGCTTCCCTCAGAAAACGCCCCGCTTTCCATGCATCTTCATGTTCTTCCAGCATGATCAGAAAAGGAAGGTCGGTAAATTGCCTGGAGTAATCAAGAAAAAGCTTTTCCTGTCTCTGTTCGTAAAATTCATCGAGGATAACGTGGGTCATCGCTTGAGCGAGGGCAGCATCCGTACCGGGATGAGGAGCCAGCCAATTGTCGGCGAATTTTACGTTTTCTGCGTGATCCGGAGCTACGGAAACCACTTTTGCTCCTTTGTAGCGCACTTCCGTCATGAAGTGGGCATCCGGTGTCCTTGTAAGAGGAACGTTCGACCCCCACATAATGATGTAGCCCGAGTTGTACCAGTCGGAAGATTCAGGGACGTCCGTCTGTTCTCCCCATATTTGCGGGGAGGAAGGAGGAAGGTCCGCATACCAGTCATAGAAACTGAGCATTTCTCCGCCGATAAGATTAATGAAACGGGCACCTGAAGCGTAACTCACCATAGACATGGCAGGGATTGGAGTAAACCCGGCAATCCGGTCCGGACCGGTGTTTTTAATAGTGTAAATGAGCTGAGCGGAGATGAGTTCGAGCGTATCATTCCAAGGCACGCGAACGTGTCCGCCCTTTCCTCTGGCCTTTTTGTAAATACTGGCCTTTTCTTCATCTTCCACAATGCTGGCCCAGGCTGCTACAGGATCTTCATGTTCTTCGCGGGCTTCTTTCCAGAGACGCCACAGTTTCCCCCGCATATACGGGTATTTCACGCGGAGCGGGCTGTATTCGTACCATGAAAATGATGCTCCCCTCGGGCAGCCTCTCGGTTCGAATTCCGGCATATCAGGACCACACGATGGATAATCGATCTGCTGGTTTTCCCATGTGATAATGCCGTTTTTCACAAAAACTTTCCAACTGCAGGAACCCGTGCAGTTGACGCCGTGGGTCGTTCTAACCACTTTGTCGTGCGACCAGCGGTTCCGGTACATGTTTTCCCAGTCTCTGCTTTTTTCTTCCAGAAGGGACCAGTCTCCCGAATACCGCTCTACCGGTTTGAAAAATTTAGGTTTCCACTTTTTCATCTTCATTAATATCTCCCCTTCGCAAGCGCTGAACAACTTTGTCTATATATCCAATTATGTAAGAGAGATAAAAAAAAAGATATCAGGCATCTCCCTGATATCTTGTGGGGAATACCCCTATTTTGTCCGGGGCGTTCCTCAGTGTTCCAAACTCCATAAAAAAGCGGTCAGTACCCATTCTGGAAGCCTCTTCCCTGTCGTGCGTTACGAGTACGGAGGGAATTCCCCTACGCGGGTCCAATAAGATATCCTGACAAACCTTTCTCGTTTTCGCATCAAGTGAAGAAAACGGTTCATCCAGCAGAAGAGCTTCGGGTTCCGAAGCCAACGTCCGGAGAAGATTCACCCTCTGCTTCTCCCCGCCCGATAGGTTACCCGGGTATGCGGAAAGCAACCTGTCCACCCCGGTTTCCAGCAGAAGATCTTTCATCCACGGCTCCTTCAGAACGTCTGCATTCGAGAATGATATATTCGAAGCGGTCGTCATGTGCGGAAAAAGATACGGCTGTTGAAACACATGGCCGATCCGTCTGGACCTGGGCGGGACATCGATTCCTTTATCAGAATCAAAAAGAACCTTTTCTCCCAGATAGAGTACACCCTCATCCGGCGCCCCGACTCCGGAGAGCATATTCAGAAACGTCGTTTTCCCCGCTCCCGAGTGGCCTGTCACTACAGTGATGCTACTCTTGAATTCAAAAGAAATATCGAGAATCATTGTGCCCTGCCTTTTCACGAATCTTCCTGATAACCTATTCATTCACCTCTCTCCTTCCCCTGGAGTGATACGATTCAATGTAAAAATAACGGTAACGCCAAGAACCAGCAGGAGGGCAGTCCAGCCGAAAGCCTTTTCCCACTCTCCGGTCTCCACAGCAAAATAGATAGCTATGGGCAGAGTGTCCGTTCTCCCAGGAATGTATCCAGCTATCATCAGGGTCGCCCCGAACTCCCCGATTCCCCTGGCGAAGCTTAACAGCCCTCCAGCTGCCAGGCCGGGCCAGGCCAACGGCAGGATGACGGAAAAAAAGATCTTTTTCTCCGAAGTTCCAAGAGTACGTGCGGCATGTATGTAGCCGTCATCCACTTTCTGGAAAGCGGCTTTTGCGCTTTGGTACATAAGAGGGAAGGATACGACAGCAGAAGCCAGGACGGCTCCGCTCAATGAAAAATATATGTGCATGTCGACAAGACCAAGCACCTGTCCGAGCGGTCCATTCCTGCCGAATAGATAGACGAGTCCAAAACCGAGAACCGTAGGAGGAAGAACCATCGGCAGCATAAAAAACGGTTCCACCCAACTTCTCCTTTTCCAGGCTGTCTTCTTCATCCGGAAAGCGGCCCACGTTCCCGTTATAATAACGAGCAGGGTCGACAGAATCGACACTCTTAACGAAAGCCCTACCGGCGACCACCATTCCTCCATACTACCTTCTCCTCCCCGGCCGGAAGAAAGCCACCTTCCCGGAACATGTCCATCGCTTCCGGCGACATCATCCAATCCGCTGTGTCACGTGCCTCCTCTCCCGCCCCGTGACTGACACCGAGCTGATAATGAATATCGACCCCGGATTCAAGAGGCGTGTGAGGATAGCTTGTCCTTCTTGCGTCCGAACCATAAACAATACCCGCGTCCGCCTGCTTCACCCGTACGTAGCGAAAGACCTGAAATGCATCCTTCCCGTACACCCGGGTCGTATCTGCGGCCGTCTTAACATCTTCGCTCTCCAAATATTTCTTCGTATAAACTCCAAGAGGAACCCTGTTCAACTCCCCTAGCGCAAGAAAACCGATACCCTTTTGTTTCAAAAAAATTTCCGGGTGTTCCGGTGTTTCTCTATCACCCGTCACCAGGACAAGATCATTTTTTATAAATGTACGGACAGACGAAGCGTCTGTATAGCCTCCGTCTGTCATCTCTTCCATATCATAGGGGGAAGCTGATAAAAACACGTCGAACTGTGCTCCCTGTTTCACCTGATGAAGAAGCTGGGTACTTGAACCATAGTGAACAGTAACGGCCTTACCTGTATACTGTTCAATGCTTCCCCTCATATTTTCGAGAGTTTCATATAAGCTTGAGGCAGCGAATATTACAGTTCCTTCCTCTTCTGATTGCGAACATCCTCCGAGTAGCGATGCCGAAAACAAAAGTAACAGGAGAAACATTTTCATATGAGTCAGAACCGCTCTCTTACTTTACTGAATAATACGTTATTCTCCAGGTGAATATGTTCAAAAGTGTTTTTTTCAAGCTCGCCGAGGCGCGTGAAAACGAGTCGGAATGTATTACAGGCTCCTTCCGGCGGTTGAAAATCATTAGTCAGCATGCGGATTTCTTTCAGCAGTGTACCGGTTTTCTCATGTTCTTCTTCCAGACCTTCAACATGAGGAGCAAGAAGCTCTTTTCTCTCTTCACCAGGATTCTTTTTGTACTGACGAATTTGTGGAAATACCACCTCTTCTTCTTCCTCGGTATGGCGAAGCAGCTCCCTGTGCAGGCCGTCGTAGATTTCTCTGATACGGTTAAGCTCGGGGTGCTTCCCTCCGTGCACTCTCGAAACTTTAAGCACGTATGGAGCCAGTGATGGAAGTTCCTGCCTCAAAAAGTTATGGTATCTGCCTTCTATAAGTCCCATCAGTTCTTCTTCCGTCATATTCTGGGGTTCGACCGGACCTGAGATCTCTCTGTCTCTCGCCAGCTGGTTGATGGTATGAAGAATATCTTCTGCATTTTCCCCGCGTTTATCGGAAGCTTCTTTCAGCGACACGCGTCCGCCGCAGCAGAAGTCTATCCGTTTCTCCCGGAAAAGATCAGCCGCCTGGGGAACATCCGTTACTATATCTGCCACCAGCATATCTTCAGTCATCGTCCTCACTATTATCCACTCCCTTTGAATTCTTATCTTAATTATAGAAGATGGCAATGATTAAACCTATTAGGGAACTCCCTGTTTTTTTACGGAAACTTCCCCTAACTGATAAATTAAGGGAATCCCCCGATGCCGGACAGACCCCCGGGTATGCTATGATAAATAACAAGAAAGGGGACGATGCAAAGTGTCAGGACCATCTCTACGAAAAAAACAGCCCCACCATGCCATCCACGAAGGAGGCTTGAGCGGAGCTGTCCAGAAAACCGACCAGTTGAAACAGTCTATGCAAATAAAGGACAATCAAAAAATTGAAGCGTGTATCCAGGATCTTGTCGACTACTGGGAGACGAGAATACTCAGTCATGCTGATGCCGAGGAGGAGGAGGGGGGCCTCTATTACGAAATAGCTCACAATCAGCCGGACAAAAAAGAGGACATCATGCAGCTCACAAGAGACCATGATATCCTCCGTATACTTGTGCGTCAGATTAAGGAAGAAGCAGAGACGACGAACGACTACGGGCACATTCTCAATAAATTCAACGCTTTAATGATTGTTAATGAGATTCACAGCAGGGACGAAGAACGCCTGCTCGAAGAATAACGTTACGGATGGGCTCCTCCCGGGGCGCCTTCCGTTTTTTGTTTCATGAAAATGATCACTTCCGCTGCCAGCAGAAGTATGACGACCCACCCCCACACGTTGAGCAGCAGTCCTGTATGAACGTGGGATGTAAAAGCGAAAAACATACCGAATGTGAAGTTCCGCGACCACTGGGAGATGTGATATGTAAACACACCTTCCCTCCATCCGTACTTCCGGATACGCCGGCGGGCCCGTACCAGTTCTATACTTTCAATGAAAAGGAGGACTGCGAAAGTCCCCCACCAGAACATCGCAATCGTCTCTTCCGTAAAAGATCCGGAGATGACCATGGCGAACCCGCTGATGGAGAGCGCTCCGTGAAAAATGCAGTTCGTATTACTCCAGTCGTCCGCGAGCGTCCCTTTTGAATTCCAGAAGTAATGACGGATGATGACTATCGCTCCTGCTGTATACATTAAAAGTCCGAACAGAACACCGAGAGGCGGGATGTCCGGCTGTACGAGTACGTTCCACACGATAACGAGCGACTGCGTGGCGACAGCGGCAAGCAAAATCACTCCGTGCGGGGCATGAGCCTCCGGAGTTCTCCACAAGTTATAGAAATGCCTCAGGCAGTGGTAGATGTAATAGCCATATAAAAGCGTGTTCAGTGCGATAACGACTGTTACGACGGGTGCAAAATCCGGATAATAAAGAAGGATCACTTTAGCAGAAACCGAAATGCCGGCCACCCACGTCCCCATCGAGAAGAAATTCACGGGGTTGTTCAAAAACCCTTTCCGGAACTCTCTGCTTGAAAACTGCAGCCCCAGAGCTATGAGGATACCGGCTGCTCCTGTCAGGAACAAAGAAATAAAGACCGGTCTCATAATCGGCGGGAATGGGAGAAGATTCATACTCGTGTGCAAAAAAATCCCGAACGCCATCACAATCGCTCCGGCGGCAGGATTAATGATTTTCCTGTTCGTTACCATACTCTATGTTCCTCTCTACTATGCTCTCCTTATTCTATCAAAGAATGCCCCTAAGTACGAAGGAACAGAGTGAAAACTCACAGCTGCCCCTGATACCAGGAGAAATAATCGAACCGGAGGCTGAGCAGAATCAGCAGCAGGAAGATCGCCCCCATACCGGCCGGGAACAGCCAGTCTTTCTTCCGCACACGAATATTCCGGTAGAACGTCCGCTCCCGGGTGCCGGTAAATCCTTTCGATTCCATAGCTACAGCCGTCCTTTCCGCTTTGCGGATCGCCCCGGCCAGTAAAGGTACGGCAAAACGCCGGTAACGTTTCCACCTGCTTTCCCGACCCATGCCGCGCACCCTGTGAGCGGCACGGATCTGCCGGAATTCTGTCGTGAGCATCGGCAGGAACCGGTACCCCGCCATGATGCCGTAAGCCAGCTTCGGGGGAAGCCGGAGCTGCTGCATCAGACTTAGCAGGAATTCCACCATGTTTGTTGTGAAAATGAATAAAAGAGACATCGTTGCAAAGGCGAGGACACGGAAACTGAGAGATAACGCCACAAGCACATCCTCCCGCGGCACTTCCCACCAGATGAGACCGATCGTTTCAGCAGGGTTTTTCGGCGCGTCCGCAAAAGCGATCGTCGTCCATAGCATACCGATAGCGAATATAGTAAAAGGTATCAGATAGAACAGGTAGTATTTCCGGCGGAAATCACCGAACAGAAAAGTTACGGCAATCGTGCACAAGGTGAACAGCGCGGGAGTCACCGGATCAAACAGCAAAGCCAGTGCTACCACAAGTCCCAAAATAGTAAGAGCTTTCACACTCGGATTCAGATTATTGAGGTACATACATATCCCCCTTTATCAGCCTGTTCGTCCTTACACGAAAAGGTTCCTTAAGCTGAAAGGCGGCCAGATCTTCATTCCATAATTCATCCGGATCCCCCGTGAAGCCTATCTTTCTGTCCTTCATAACCACGACCCTGGTAGCATAGCGATCGACGAGATCCATATCGTGAGTAATCATTACGATCGTCGTACCCGCCCGGTGTTTTTCTTCGAGAAGATTCATAAGACGGCTGGTGGACTTTGCATCCTGTCCGAACGTAGGCTCATCCAGAAAAAGTATTTCCTGATTCTTCACGAGCATAGTCGCCACACTCAGCCGCCGCTTCTCCCCCTGACTCAGCGTGAAAGGATGAAACTCTTTTCGGTCCGTAAGTCCACACCACTCCAGCAGTTCCTCTATTTTCTCATCCTCCGCCCCGCTGTACGCCAGTTCCTCCCATACACTGTCCGTGAGAAACTGGTGTTCAGGGTTCTGGAAGGCGTATCCTGCATGCTGAAACCAGTCTTTGTCCGGGAAGGGGCGGGTGATTCTTCCGGAGGAGACCGGATCGATGCCCGCAAGAAGCCGACACAGGGTGGTTTTTCCGCTTCCATTAGGTCCCGTGACCGCCGTAAAAGAACCTTCGGAAATCGTTACATTCACGTTGGAGAAGATAGATTTGTAACTGATTCCCGATGCCTGCATGAGGGAGGGACCGTTCTCCCTGTGGGGTGGTGCTTTCAAAGGAGCGGAAAGTCCGGGAGCAAGTCCGCGGGCCGTAAGCGGGTACGGCGGAGCGGTTCTTCCGGATTCCATCGCCACTCTTACAGCTCCAGGCACAGCTATCCCTTCTTCGTAAAGAGAACGGGCATAACGATCGACCCCCTGCTGCAGAGGGCCGTCGTAAAACAGACTGCCGTTTCTTCCAAGCATCAGCACCCGGTCTGTTATATCGATCCAGGGGTCAAGGTCATGCTCAATAACGAAAATCGTTACATTTTTCAACTCTTTCAAAGAACGGAGCAGAGAAACAAATTCATCGGTAGCTACGGGGTCGAGATTCGCTGTCGGTTCATCCAGAACGATCACCGGAGGCTCCATAGCAAGTATGCAGGCGAGGGCCAGCTTCTGTTTCTCTCCCCCGGAAAGAGAAATGACCGCCGCTTCCTTCTTGTGGAGGAGTCCCACCTCCTCAAGAGCAGTCTCCACTCTCTTTTCCATCTTTTCAGAAGGAACACATATATTTTCAAGCCCGAACGCCACTTCATCCTCCACCGTAAGCATGCAGAACTGCGTTTCCGGGTCCTGAAATACAGTCCCTACTCTCCGGCTCATCGTCCCGGTGGCAGCATCTTTGACCGGCTTACCTTCAAACGTCACTTCTCCTTCCATTGTACCCTCGAGCTCTTTCGGATAAATTCCCGTCAGGCACCGGCTGAGCGTGCTTTTTCCCGAACCGCTTGCCCCGAGCAGAAGTACACATTCCTTTTCCCCGAGCGAGAACGTTACGTTCTGGAGAATCGGGGCATCCATATCATCGTACTGCAGGGACAAATTTTGTACATTCATCATGCAGCATGCTTCTTCCGTTTTTCTTTGCCGAGAGCAAATCCCGAAAGAACGCCGGTTTTCGCCAGAGCGTCACTCAGAGCTTTTCCGGCCACTCCCGCAAGAATCGCTCCGCTGACAAGGCGCGTCACAAACATCAGCAGTACATACCCGCCGGCAAGTGCTGCGTACCCGGACTGGAAGTATCCCCAGACGAAGCTGAAGACGGCGGCCATCATTCCGGAGAACATAAGTGTCCCGAGGTTGTAGCGGCGATACCCGGTCATGGCGAACGCCGATTCCGCACCGAGACCCTGGATCATTCCGCTGATCAGAAGCATGGGACCTGCTGCGTTCCCGAGCAGTACTTCGACAGTAGCCGCAATGGTTTCGGAAAGAAAAGCGGCGCCGGGTTTTCTGATAATATAAGCAGCGATAATAGAAACGATGAACCAGATGCCGAAGATAAAGTCATAACCGATTGGTCCGAAGAAACCCGTCAGTATTTTCCCCACAGGGAGAAAAGCGAGGTAAACGACTGCGAATACGACGGAAAGTACCGACATGACCACTATTTCCTTCAGTTTCCAATTCTTCATTTATTTCCTCTTTCCTGGGATGGACTGTTTGCGGACATCGCTACAGTCATTACGGTATGGGAAGAACCACTTTTCTCTGTGTCGCTGAACACTTCTTCAAGACCTTTGAACATCGTATTCGTATCCCCTGACAGCTTAGTGGCATAGTGAGCTTCGGAGACCTCAATCCCACTTTCTTTCATACGTTCAATCCCCTTGTATATAACGTCCATATAATTTCCGCCACCCATCGGGTAAAGGGAGAATTTTGCGCCGGTGTACTGATCCAGATCCCACAGCCCGTTTTCCGGCTTTTCTTTATGCCCGGTATATTGGTCACCCTCGGAATCTCCCGGGCACCCGACAGAAAACGTTGCATTCAGGGCTGTGTGTACCCCTGTTTCGGCTACACGCAGGAACACTGCCCGCGTCACGTCAAATACGTGCTCGATATCCCCGCGTACCGTCGTCGTCACTTCATCCGTATTCATCCATACTTTTGAAGTATCGATTTTTTCCAGAGCTCCCTTGATCTTTTCCTTGAAGTCATCACTCATCGGGTGAACCGAAAAAGAGCATCCTGCAATTTTCACATTTTCCTGCTGCTGACTCATACATAATTCCTCCTTTTAATAAAACAAAAAAGACTGCATCCGATTCGCGGGACGCAGTCTGTATCATTAAAAGAGTTTGCCGTTTTTATTCAGACTGCACTTCCCCACGCTGGTACTAACCAGATCGGGTCCAAAGGGTCAGAATTCAATTCTTCTCAGCCGTGAGCCGGCTCCCCCAGTGCATGAAACGATATGCAGTTTTTTGTTGTTTGAATTTATCATAAAGCATGCAGAAAATTTTGTAAACCGTCGTTTTCCGCTCGATATTTACGTTTACACCATTTTCAGAGCTTCCATTACGGGAGATTCGCCTTTCGTAACCTGAAACTCCTTGTTAACAAGATGAGGACTGTTCAACGTCTCCACTATAACTTTCGCGACATCTTCCCGCGGGACTTCGTCGCGCGGAATTTCCTCGCCTGCGTTCACTTTCCCCGTACCTTCGTCATTGGTAAGGCGGCCCGGATGGATGATGGTATACTCCAGACCGGAAGCGCGGAGCCATTCGTCCGCATAAAACTTACAGGCCGCATACGGACGGAAGTCTTCACTTCCCCAGCTGCCGCGCCTCGTATCGAAAGAGCTGATAAGAGCAAAGCGGCTTACGCCTTTCTGTTTCGCTGCTTCCATCATTTTCGCGGCTCCGTCCAGATCTATCATGATGGTTTTATCCTTCCCGGTATGAGGTCCGGACCCGGCAGCAAACACGACGGCATCCACGTCATCCATCAATGCGGCAAGCACATCGATTTCATCTTCCAGATCCGCAACAGCCACTCCTGCACCCAGGTTTTCAAAAAAGGATGCCTGTGTTTTATCGCGGATCATCGCTTTAGCTTCGAACTGTTCACTTTCCTGAAGCAGACGGACGAGATGTTTTCCTATCTGACCGTTCGCTCCGGCAACAAGAACTTTTTTCATATAATCCCGCCTTTCTAGTTACTTACAACAGGTGACTCCCTTACATAGTCGTTTGTTTCTGCCAAGTCTGCGAGAAATTGGGCTACGCTCGCACGCGACACACTCATTCCTACTTCATGTTTTCCTAAATAACCGATTTTAAGCGGCTTCTCCGCTTTGTCCGTAAGGAAGCCGGCACGTACCAGTGTCCAGCCCAGATCCGTACTCCGGATAGCTGTGGCCATACGTTCAATTTCACGCTGATTGTTGGCAAAGCCGAGGCGCAGTGCGGAAGCGACCGCATTTCGGCGGTAGTCTTTCTCGTCATTCGGGTCCTTGACGATGCCCGTCGTAATACCGACAAACCGTTTTGTTCCTGTTTCTCCCATCGTTTCTACGATGTTGATGACTCCTTCACTGAGCCTCTGCCTTTTAACGCGCCCGGAAGGACCTAGAAGGCTGATGACGGCGTCCATTCCGTCTACCGTTTCTTTGATTTTCTCCCGTTCATCCAGTGTACCTTCGATTATCGCTAGCCGGTCGTGCTCCATCGGATACAACTTTTCCGGACTTCTGGCATAGGCGTACACTTCGTGACCGCGACCGAGCAGCTTATCTATCAGCCGGAGACCGGTGGAGCCCGTACCTCCAAATACCGCTATTTTCACTGATACCTCTCCTTTCTCCTTACATACTGTACCTCTTTCATTTTCCCAAATTACCATCTCCGAAACAACTAATAGCTTATGTGGGATAAAGCCTTTACATTTGGGGTGTTATCCCTGTAACATTAAAAAGTGAATAACCACTCATCACTACGTCTTATACCTACCAAGGAGGAAATCACGTGGCAACTAAGAAGAAAAAGTATAAGTTTATGAACACGACCTTCTGGTCTTCTTTCCTCATCATTTTAGCCTTTACTATCTGGGGAGGATTGGCACCGGATACGTTAGCAACCCAGGCAGACACAGTGTACAGCTTTATAGCTAACACGTTTGGCTGGTTCTACCTTATCTTCGTATTTGCTCTCATCATTTTCAACTTCTACCTTGCTTTCAGTAAGTATGGAAGCATCCGTCTCGGCGGTGACGAGACACGCCCGAAATACCCTTTCTACACCTGGATTGCCATGCTGTTCAGTGCAGGGTTCGGTGTCAGTATCGTTTTCTGGGGCGTTGCCGAACCGATGACGCACTTCGGTACTCCCCCGCCATTTGAACCCGGAGTGGAAGCCGGGACAGCGGAGGCTGCCCGTATCGCCATGTGGAACGCTTTCTTCAATAACGGCATCCACCAGTGGGCTTCATTTACCTTCGTCGGTCTTGCCATCTCCTATTTCATTTACCGGCAGGAAGAACGTAGTCTTATGAGCGACACCCTTAACCCCGTCATAGGAGAAACCGGCAAGAAATCTCTGCGGCGCAGTATTGATACCATCGCGGTCATCGCGACCGTTATGGGGGTTGCTACCACTCTCGGTCTCAGTGTTCTGCAGATCAACAGCGGACTCGGAGCAACGTTCGGTATCGAGTCCGGGCAGACGACGCAAATTTTGATTGTACTGGCCATGTTCGTATTTTTCATGGTCTCCACGTTTTCAGGTCTTGACCGGGGGATCAAATACTTAAGTAACGTCAACCTCGGCCTCGCTCTTTTACTCATGGTCGTCGTTTTGTTCATAGGTCCGACAGGCTTCATACTTAACACTATTACTACAGGGATAGGGGATTACCTGCAGAACTTCTTCCAGGCAAGTCTCCGCCTCGGACATTATAGTGAAAGTACGTGGGTGCAGGAGTGGCCCGTCTACTACTGGGCATGGACCATCGCCTGGGCACCGTTTGTCGGAATGTTCGTAGCCCGTATTTCCAAAGGGCGTACTGTCCGCGAGTTCGTACTTGGAGTTATGGTCACGCCGCCGTTTCTCGGAATCATATGGATCGGGATATTCGGCGGGACAGCCATCCACTCCGATCTGTTCAACGGCACACAGATTGCCGCAGCCGTGGCGGAGAACGAAGCGACTGCTCTCTTCTCCCTATTTGAGCAGCTGCCGCTCGGAAGTATTCTTTCCTTCCTTTCCATCTGTTTACTGTTCACCTTCCTGGTCACCTCTGCCGACTCGGCTACCTTCGTACTCGGTATGATGACGACACAGGGAGACAGAGACCCTTCTGTAGTAATCAAAGGAATATGGGGGACGATGATAGCTCTGTTAGCTATTGTGCTGATCATCAGTGCCGGTCTGAATGGATTGCAGACAGCTTCTCTGATTGGAGCACTGCCATTCTCGATTGTCCTCTTCGTAGTCGCCGTCTCGCTGCTGATGACTATCAGAAGTGACTACAGGGAGACCCGCGAACGCAAGGATATAGCGAAACACCGTAAAATCGCCGAACATATTGAAGAAGAAGAGAATGGTGATTCATAAACAACTGACACGTAATATAATTAAAGCTCTGCCAATCATTGCGAAATTGGCAGAGCTCTTTTTCTTCGTTCATGGAGACCATCTTTCTTCAAAACCGTTCTGTTCCGAGTATTCGTACAGTAACTTCAATTTTTCCGGCCGGTAGTTGTATAGGCTGCGGTCCTCGTAGAGGAGTACGGGCTCCGCTTTTAAGTGTTCATTACGTTCTAAAATACACTCTAAATAATTATAATCGGGCAATTTATCGCTTTTATTCAAGTTGCAGGCCCTGCATGATAATACGAGATTCCATATATTATCCGACTGGATGAAAGACCAGGGGATAAAGTGATCGACGTGAGTCTGGTTTTGGGAAAGGTGTAAAGATCTTCCGCAATAAAAGCAGCTATTTTCAAATCGTGACAACAGAATATCTCTATAGGGATGGAGCGACTCCCGCTGAGCCACACTTTCCACTTTTCGCAACAGAAACTCACGGGTTACAGGATTATAATGCTCTATCATTTTTGCCAGATGATAATTTACGAGATCAGTGACAAGCCGCTGATATTTCAACAGAAACAAATGCGAATCCGGATGGAACTGAAAGTATTCAGATTGTTTTCGTCTGTCAAAACCATACAACTTCCCTTCAAAATCACTGTATAAAGCTCCAAAGACATATTTCTTCATAATTGGCTTCGCACACTCCAGGACGTAAACCTGATCTCCTGCCTGCAGCTGGTCAAAACTCAAATCTATCGGTAACTGCCATTCTTCACGGGCCCTCAGAACAGCAGCCGCCACCCCTGAATTTTGCGACCCCTGTTTCAGTCCGTGCCTGACCACCAGGTTCCAGTACGTTTTTACAAAAGAATACCCGATCTGATCATACGTCAACTGCAGCCGGGAATCAGCGTTATATAAATTCTCAATCAATGCTTTCAGAAGACCGAACTTATACGTCTGGGTCTTTTTACTTTTGTAAAAAAACATTGTGAACTGATACCAAATTTCGTCTTCCTCGAGAGAATGACTGTTTACTGTCCCGTGACCCGACTTCCAGCTCATTCCAGCTCACTCTCCTTTTCTGAAGCACCGGAACCTTTTCCTTTCATTTCATGAAGCATCGCTATGAGGCGCTCCACGTCCTGGTCACTCAAATCATTGAAATGATCGAGCTGCTTCTGGATAAACTCCACTTTCTCGTCTTTTTTTACTCCGTCTGTCAGAAAGAAAGTGGTGATGGAACTGGTGATCATCCCGATGAGACCGATTCCGACAAGCATGAGGACGATAGCGACCATTCGCCCTATCCCCGTCTCCGGAGAGATGTCGCCGTACCCTACTGTAGTGGTAGTGACGACCGACCACCATACGCCGTCCATGTAAGTGGTGATTGTGGGTTCGAATTCCTTGACCACGATTGCCGCTCCAAAAACAAGGATAAATGAGACACTCAGCACGAGATCCAGTCCGTTCGTTTTAATGATAGAGAACAGAGTGCCGAGGTATTTCCGTGAGACGGCGAAAAAGCGCAGAACGCGGAACAATCGTACAATCCTTGCTGTCTGGAAAATAGCGTCGAGAGGAAGGGCCGCAATGATATCAATAGGGTTCTTTTTTATGTATTGCCACTTTTTTTCTGCTGCTATAAATCTTATGAGGACGTCCGTGAAGAAGATGATCCAGACGTACCGGTTGATAGCCAGAAGTATTGGATTCTCCGTCCATATGAATAATACGGAAGCCAAAGCGAGGAATACGAGCGTAATTTCATACCCGATAATCCAGTTCTTTTTCGTTTTTGCTTTCATGTTATCCCTCCCCACCTATCGTAGAAGTCCTGTTCAGTCTACCCATTGCAGCAGTTCAATCCTGTTGCCGAACGGATCCTGTATATAACAGCGCTCTGCTCCCGGGAGCCTGTCATCCTTCTTCACTGCCACACCCCGGTCCTCAAGTGTGTCCACTGCTTCCTGCAGGTCGTCCACTTCAAACGCCGGGTGGGCTTTCCGGGCGGGAGTGAACGGTTCTTCTATACCGATGTGCAGCTGCTGGACACCGAGACTGAACCAGACGCCCCCGTTTTTCCGAAGACTATCCGGTTTCCCCACCTCTTCCATGCTGAGTATATCTCCGAAGAACTCCCGAGCTTTCTCTTCCCCGCCTTCCGGTGCTGCAAGTTGAATATGATCGATTCGTTTCAACATATCTTTTCCTCCCTTTCGGCTCTATGTCTCTCGTTTATTTTTAATATTATCATACATACGGATAACGTTTTGTATGGTAAAACGATTTTCTTCCGTCCTACGTCCCCGGGTAAGCACAGACCAACGGATCATTCTCTTTTTGGGCCAAACAGATTACGTGCGTTTGCTCTTACGTTCTTATAAACTATGGTACATTCCTGGCTGATCGGCCTATATGTTTTGAAATCGAGAAAAACGGATATTGCCATTTAAGTATGGTGACACTAATCTTTCACCTAAGGAGTGAATAACGATATGCTATTCAGAGAATATGACTTGTTGAACCAGAACGTTAAGAACCGGTTTGTCGTCGCACCGATGACACGCGTCAGTGCAGAAGAGGACGGACAGCCGAATGATACGATGAAAGACTATTACACCCGATTCGCCAAAGGCGGGTTCGGCACGATTGTGACGGAAGGGATCTATCCCGATCAAAGCTTCAGCCAGGGGTACAGCCACCAGCCCGGTCTGGCCACAGCCATCCATGCCGACGGCTGGAAACCGATTGTGGATGCTGTTCATGAAGAAGGTACGGCTATTATTGCGCAGTTAATGCATGCCGGAGCGCAGATGCAAGCGAACAGATACTCCGATGAATCTATCGCACCTTCTGCCGTGCAGCCTAAGGGAGAACAACTCAGCTTTTACGGTGGTTCCGGCCCTTTCCCGGTACCGCGCGCTATGGATGATCACGATTTCAGAGAAGTGAAAGAAAGTTTTGTTCACAGTGCCCTTCGCGCTAAAGAAGCGGGATTCGACGGTGTGGAACTGCACGGAGCGAACGGTTATCTTCTCGACCAGTTCCTCACGGATTACTTTAACCTCCGTAACGATGAATACGGCGGCTCGCCCGAAAACAGAGTTAAATTCGTTCTTGAAGTGATTGAAGAAGTCCGTGCTGCCGTCGGTGAAGACTACCCTGTAGATATCCGTATTTCGCAGGCGAAAGCAGCCGACGGAGAACACAAGTGGGCAGGGGGTGAAGAAGAGGCACGCACAATTTTCGAAGCTCTCGGTAATGCGCCTCTCGACTTTGTTCACACTACAGACCCTGATGCTGCAGCGTCTTCTTTCGGAGAAAATACGAAAACGCTGGCTGAAGCAGCAAAACTGTTCAGCGGCCTGCCGGTCATCGCCAACGGTAAACTTACCGATCCGGTGAAAGCGGCCCAGCTTCTGAAAGAAGGACAGGCGGACCTTATCGCAGTAGGAACCGGAGCTCTCGCCAACCCGGATCTTCCAAATCTGATAGACAAAGGGGAAGATTTAAGAGAGTTCGATTTCAAAGAAATCATGCTTCCTCAGGCGAACATTAAAGACCATGAGCTGAACCAGAATATCTTCAACGGATAATTTTCATGAAAACGGCCCCGGTGCGGGTCGTTTTCTTTTTTCTGCCGTATGTTTTTTCTGGTAGGATAAATGTAGAAAGGAAGAGATCAATGCCAGGTATATTCGTAACAGGAACCCATTCAAATGTAGGAAAAACTTCATTCATCACTGCACTCGTAGCGTCCCTCAGGGAAAAGGGGATCGATGCTGTTCCGTACAAACCCGTACAGTGCGGAGCGACAGAGGCCGGAACCTCCCCGGACGCTGACAGATACCGGGAGGTCTATGAACCCGGGCTCGGGGATGTACTGTGTACATATCTGTTCAAGTCGAAAGTGTCCCCCCATCTCGCCGCTTCCCTTGAAGGTACGCTCATCGAACCCGACCGTATTCTTCGCGACTTCTCCTACCTGGAGAAAATGCATGATCTCGTCATCGTGGAAGGCTCCGGGGGAATTGCCGTTCCGTTGATTGACGAACAGTACGGGACCCCTGAACTGATGAACGACCTAGGGCTGCCGGGGCTTCTGATTGCAGATGCCGATATCGGGACTCTTAACCAGACGACGATAACAGCTTCTTATGCCCGCGGGAAGAATGTGGATCTCCGGGGGATCGTGCTTAACCGCTACCCCGAATTTCCGTCCATCGGCATTCGTCATAACCCCGAGATGCTTGAACGAACAACCGGACTCCCGGTACTCGGAAAAGTTCCGGAAACCGAAGAGCCGGACCTGTCCCTGTACCGCACCATCTATTCGGATTTCCTTGAAACACTCAAATACTGAACCCGAAGGAGAGAGCTATCATGAAAGAAGAATTGCTGCAGCGCTTTATCAGTTACGTAAAGATAGATACCCAATCGGATGAAGCATCGGAAACTACACCTTCCACAGACAAGCAGTGGGAGCTTGCGAACAAATTGGCGGAAGAACTGGAAACAATCGGTATGAGTGAAGTTTCCATCGATGAGAAAGCCTACGTCATGGCCACCCTGCCTTCAAATACTGATAAAGATCTGCCTGTCATCGGCTTCCTTGCGCACATCGATACAGCAACGGACTTTACCGGGAGCGGTGTCTCCCCAAAGGTTTGGAAGAATTATGACGGAGGAGAGCTGAGTCTGAATGACGATACCGTCCTCTCCCCCGATGATTTTCCTTCCCTGCACAAATACGCAGGACATACGCTTGTCACGACAGATGGTACCACACTGCTCGGAGCCGACAACAAAGCAGGGGTGACCGAGATCATGACGGCGATGAACTTTTTGCTCCATAACCCGGAAGTCCCTCATGGAAAAATACGGGTCGCCTTTACGCCCGATGAAGAAATAGGAAAGGGCCCTCACCACTTCGACGTCGAACGCTTCGGTGCCGACTTCGCCTATACGATAGACGGAGGGGAACTCGGGGAACTTGAATACGAAAGCTTCAACGCAGCTTCTGCCACTATCCAGTTCCAGGGGCGCAACGTCCATCCGGGATCGGCGAAAAACAAAATGATTCATGCTTCAAAAATGGCGATGACGTTCGCGTCCTCCCTGCCCGCTTTCGAAGCACCGGAATATACGGAAGAGAAGGAAGGTTTCTTTCACCTGCTCGGCATGGAAGGCGATGTGGAACACGCCGTTCTCTCCTACATTATTCGTGACCACGATAACGAAAAATTTGAAGCGAAAAAGAACTACATGCAAAAAACGGTGGAAGAATTTCGCCGCCTGTATGGCGAGTCAGCCATTTTGCTTTACATGGAAGATCAGTACTACAACATGCGTGAAAAGATTGAACCCGTATTCGAAATCGTGGATGCAGCGGAACAGGCAATGATAAATAAAGGTATCCTGCCGCTCATACGCCCGGTCCGCGGGGGAACAGACGGGTCTCAGCTCTCTTTCATGGGGCTCCCGACGCCTAATATTTTCACCGGCGGCGAAAATTACCACGGTAAATACGAGTACATTTCACTCGACAACATGGAGAAAGCCACTGAAACGATCATCGAACTCTCCCGTCTGTTCGCCGCAGAAAATAAGTTTAACATCCGGAAGAAAAAGGAATCGTGAGAGTAGGAACATTCTTAAAGGTGGTGACATGATGGGTGGAAAAAATAAAGACCACAACGTTGATAACAACAGGAAAATGATAAACGAAGAAGAACGTACGGACCTTGCCGAGAAATTCAAAGAAGAAGAATTGACGGACGATATTCCTATGGAAGCGCTCGAACTCGATGAAAAAGGGAACAGAAAGAAAAAAGAATTCATGAAAGATTCTCAGAGCGAGAAGAAATATCGGAAAGACCGTGACAATCAGGACTGATAAAAGCTGATGCCCTCCTAAATGATGAAGAAGGGCATCAGCTTTATTTTTTGAAACTTTTCCCTTTCCGTACATTATTTAAAAGGAGGAATAGTTATGCTGACTATTGCAGAAGAACTTCTGCTTCTCGCTTTGCATGATCGGAAAGGCTCGGTAACTATGCGGGCTTCCTCTTCCCTGAAATTCGGGCTGGCGGGAGCGTTCATCAGCGAACTTGCATTAAATGAACGCGTCGCAGCTGAAGGGAAGAAACTCACCGTCATAAATCCCGCCCCGGTTGATGATCCTCTGTTAAACGACGTATTCCAGGAAATTAAAAACTCTAAAAAAGACCGTAAAATCAGAGTCTGGGTCGAGAAGTTCGGGAACCGGATGAGAAAGCGGCAAAAAACCATGTCTTCCCGTCTTGTGGAGAAGGGGATACTTGAAGAGAGTCATCACAGCTTTCTCGGTATCTTCACCTGGGTAACCTACCCCGCTTCTGATAACACAAAAGAAGAGGATATCCGCATGAGGGTAACGGAAGCCCTGGAAGAAACCGACCTCCCGGACGAACGTACACTCATTCTGCTCAGCCTGATTAATGCCTGTGATCTCGTGAAGGAAGTTTTCCCTAAGAAAGAAGCGCGCGCGAAGAAAAAACAGATCAAAGCATGGACGAAGCGCAATCCTTACGGAAAAGCTGTAAATGAGGCCGTAGACGCCACAAATGCCGCCGTTTATGCAGCAGCAGGTGCAGCAGCTATCTCTTCCGGCGGTTCTTCCTGATTTTTCCCGGAAAAATAAAAGCAGGAATCCCGGGAGGCTGCTCCCGCAGGGTTCCTGCTTTTATTATATTATGGCAGATCATTACCCCCAGCGCGGTAAAGCTCGTACCACTCTTCCTTCGTAAGTTTCACTTCCGACGCTTTCGCAATATCTTCGAGACGCTGTTTGTTCATCGTACCGACAATCGGCTGGATGCCTGCAGGGTGACGCAGAATCCATGCGATGGCGATAGCCGAATCGGTCACACCATAGCGGGAAGCGACCTGCTGCAGTTTTTCATTGATTTCCGGAAAATCACTGTTTCCGACGAAGGCGCCTTCAATCATACCATGCTGAAAAGGGGACCAGGCCTGAAGTGAAATATTATTCAGACGGCTGTATTCGATGATTTCCCCGTCCCGGTTTACTGCTGAACTATTCTCCATATTCACATTCAGTCCGTGATCGATCATTACCGTCTGCATAAGACTCAACTGCACCTGGTTAACGATCAGCTCCTGATCAACCGTTTCCTGCAGCAGCTCTGTCTGCATAGGATTGTGGTTACTGACACCGAAATGACGGACTTTCCCGTCGTTCTCCAGTTTAGTGAAGGCTTCAGCCACTTCCTCCGGTTCCATAAGAGCATCGGGACGGTGCAGCAGTAATACATCCAAGTATTCTGTATTCAGACGTTTCAGACTTCCTTCCACCGAAGATATGATATGTTCCTTGGAAAAGTCGAAGAAACCATCCCGGATTCCGCACTTTGATTGCAGAACCATCTTTTCGCGCAGGGACGGTTCAATCGCGCTTGCGAACGCCTTCTCAGCCTCACCCTTTCCGTAAATATCGGCGTGATCGAAGAAATCGATACCGAGGTCCATCGACTTATCTATCATTGCACGTGCATCATTTTTCGTCATCCCGGCCATACGCATGCAGCCGAGTCCGATTTCCGGCACACTCAGGTCGCTCGTGCCGAGGTTCATTCTTTTCACCATCATTAGCCTCCTATATTGTACATATGTTCAAAACGTGCGTTTCCCCTGAAACTATCTGCAATGATACAAAGGAGGGGTTTCTGAGTCAGCGCTCAAAAAACCCCTCTCGCGACTTTTTTCATATACGGACCTCACACTGTTATTTAACGACCAGCACGGGTTTCGTGCACTTTTGAACTACGTTGTTACTTACACTGCCGAGAAGCAGTTTCTTAACTCCTCCAAGCCCGCGGCTTCCTACAATAACGAGATCCACATCATGCTCTTTGGCATACGCACAAATCTTCTGGCCCGGGTTTCCCTCTTCCTCTCCATAAGATATTTGGGTCACCACTGACGTGTCTTCCTCCTGTTCGAGTTCCACTTTAATTGCTTCCATTTCTTTCTCAAACCGTTCGGCCAGCTCTTTACCTATGTCTTCGGCCATTTTGGCATTTGTCGCGGGCCCCGTCGTATTTATGACTGAAAGTAAGTGGATTTCACGATGATCCGCCTTAACGGCCTGGGTTTTAGCTTCCTCGACAGCGTGTCTACTGAGTTCACTTCCGTCATAAGCTATCAGGATCTTTTTGGTCATGTGGCATCTCCTCCATTTTAAAATTTTCCTTACAGTACTATATTCCTACTAAAGCGCAAGGCTAAACGTTGTAAACGGTTTAAAGGAGGGGTTTCTGAGTCAGCGCTCAAAAAACCCCTCTCGCGACTTTTTTCATATACGGACCTCACACTGTTATTTAACGACCAGCACGGGTTTCGTGCACTTTTGAACTACGTTGTTACTTACACTGCCGAGAAGCAGTTTCTTAACTCCTCCAAGCCCGCGGCTTCCTACAATAACGAGATCCACATCATGCTCTTTGGCATACGCACAAATCTTCTGGCCCGGGTTTCCCTCTTCCTCTCCATAAGATATTTGGGTCACCACTGACGTGTCTTCCTCCTGTTCGAGTTCCACTTTAATTGCTTCCATTTCTTTCTCAAACCGTTCGGCCAGCTCTTTACCTATGTCTTCGGCCATTTTGGCATTTGTCGCGGGCCCCGTCGTATTTATGACTGAAAGTAAGTGGATTTCACGATGATCCGCCTTAACGGCCTGGGTTTTAGCTTCCTCGACAGCGTGTCTACTGAGTTCACTTCCGTCATAAGCTATCAGGATCTTTTTGGTCATGTGGCATCTCCTCCATTTTAAAATTTTCCTTACAGTACTATATTCCTACTAAAGCGCAAGGCTAAACGTTGTAAACGGTTTATTAGTGAACAGTTTTCAAAACTTTTCGAATCGTTGCCCCGCCAGGGCTGAACCGATAAACAAATAAATTGCAGGAGTTCTTTCTTTTCTTTACACTTAATTCTACGTTATTAACCAAAGGGGATTGTACTATCGTGAGACAAGTCTACAGCGACGTATACCAGTTCAGAGGTTCCCATTACGATTTCGGTTTCCGGCAGGGCGAATGGCTCCGGAACTCTCCCATCCTCGCCAATCGGGATAAGCAGTGGGAAGGGAAAAGAGACCGTCATTTCATTATAGATTTCGATGAAATAAAAAGTATGTTCGACCGCTTCTCCCCCGGCATATGGGACGAAATTCGCGGGCTTGCCGATGCGCTGGATCTTTCGATGGAGACAGCCATCCAGAACTTCGGCGGTTACTATCTTGAATTCGGTAAAAGCGGCTGCTCCATTTATACGAATGAGCATGTGCTTGTCAGAAACTATGACAGTGACCCCGTCGCTTACGAAGGCCGTTATATGCTGTACCAGCCGACGGATGGAGGTTACGCGACGATCGGACCTTCCATGCAGATTACGGGACGGACAGACGGGATGAACGAGCACGGACTCTCCATGGGGTACAACTTCATCAACCGTGTCGGCTCGGATACCGGATTTCTCTGTAATATGATTGGACGTATGATCCTTGAGAATAGCCGGACGATCGAAGAAGCGATCGATTTACTGAAGAACATCCCGCATCGCCGGGCTTTCAGCTATGTACTCCTCGACTCTTCCGGCCGTTCCGTCGTCGCAGAGGCTTCGGCCCGTGACGTGAAAGTGAGGGAAGGGAATATAAGCACCAATCACTTTCACAAACTGACAGAGGAAAACCGCTACCGTATGGATGATTCACTCGGCCGCTATCAGGCTATGGAAGACGCCGTGCCTGAAGATATTTACAGTTCCTATCAGCTGTTGAACAATACGGATGAACAGGTTTTTTCCTACAAGTACGGAGCCTGGGCAGGCACAATTCATACAGCCGCCTATCTGCCGGAGAAAAAGCAGGCATGGTTCACCCACGGAGCGGACCGGCTGCCGATGCTTTTCAACTTTGAAGACTGGCTGAACGGGGAAGATACGAAGGCCAGGAAAGTTAAAGGATATATCGATTCTCCCCACCCTTTCGTAAACATGGAGTACCAGTGAATACTGATATAAATCTTGAATTCAAGCATCAAGAAATAAAGCGATTCATATCATTACTAATAACCTCGCTTTTTCGGTAAAATATAAGGAAAAGGAGGATCTATGATGAGCGTACATGATATTTCAGTTACGAAAGAGAACGGGGAAACTTACAGTCTGGATGCCTATAAAGGGAAAGTGCTGATGATCGTCAACACTGCCACAAAATGCGGTCTGAAGGGACAGTTTGATGAACTGGAGGAGCTGTATAAGAAATACCAGGACGAGGGATTCGTCGTTCTCGGGTTTCCGAGCAACCAGTTCGCCAATCAGGAACCGGGGTCCGCACAGGATGCAGCGGAACAGTGTCGTCTCAACTACGGGGTGACATTTCCTATGCATGAGAAGATTAAAGTGAACGGAGATGACACGCACGAACTTTTCAGGCACCTGAAAGAACAGTCAGGCGGCATGCTCGGTGATGGCATCAAATGGAACTTCACTAAATTTCTCGTCGACCAGGACGGGAATGTCGTAGAGCGCTATGCTCCTCAGACTTCACCGAAAAAAGCGGAAGAGGATATCAGGAAACTCGTTTCTTGATCGCTTTATAATCCACAGAGCTAAATGAACACCGTAAATAAAAGACACAACAACACCGAAGCCTATTCGGTGCAGTTGTGTCTTTTCAATTTTGGGCCGGTGTATGGAACAGTTAAAAGAGCAGATAAGCGACGACGCCCGTCATCAGTCCATACAGCAGGGCAGGGATAACCGTCTTACGGATGATTTCCCCTTCTTTCCCGGAAAGACCGACGACGGTTCCGGCAGCTACTACGTTATGTACGCAGATCATGTTACCCGCCGCCGCTCCGAGAAGCTGCAGGGCCAGTACCGTGCGCATGCCGAGGCCGGCCTGCTCGGCGATATTGAACTGGACCGGGGAAAACGTAAGTGTGGAGACCGTTGCACTTCCGGTGATGAATGAACCGATTTCCCCAAGGAACGGCGCTACAATCAGCCACATGAAGCCAAGATTTTCGGACAGAAAACCTGCAATGTACTGCGGCATACTGACAAAGTCTGACGTATTCATACCGGAATTGGAGAATACCTGGACGAGTGCGAGCGTCGCAAAAAGAGCAAGAGCGGCATCTTTCATTGAGAATAACGACTCCCGGGAAGCATCCAGAAAGTGACGGAACGGTTTCCTCTGAATAAACACCGAGGCTATAGTAGCCAGCACAAGTACGCTTCCCGGAGAATAGAGAATCTCCCATGCGGACGTAATCCCTTCCACTCCCAGAATATCCGGCCACGTCGCATCAATCCACGTCTTCGCCGCATCTCTCACGACCGGCACAATCCGTGTCAGTAACAATAATACTACGATGAGGACGTACGGGGCCCAGGCAGCAACGAGAGAGATGTCCGAAGACTTCTCTTCTGTCCCTTCCTGCTTGGCATCCATCCACACTCTTTTCGGGACGAGCCACCCTTTCCCGGCGGTAACCGAAGCGGTCAGAAGACCTGTCAGAGCAGCAAGAATAGCTACGAACTCGAAACCGAACAGCGTAGCGTATAATAATGCGGACGACGTATAAACGAAACCGACGACAAGAGCCCAGGGGGCTATCTCAAGCACATCCTTCCAGTTCCTGTTCTTACCGAAGAACATCGTAAGCAGCACAACGAGAACCAGAGGTACAAAGGATCCGGTGAACATATCGATTTGTGTAATCCTTACAGCCACTTCATTATATAACGTTCCGTCCGCACCGGGCAGGTTGCTGAGGCCCACCTGCAGCGGCGTGCCGACAGCTCCGAACGGTACAGCTGCACTATCCGCCACAAGAGCGAGTGTGGCAGCTGCAAGAGGATTGAACCCGAGAGCCACAAGTAAAGGCCCCGTAACCGCTGCCGGCGTACCGAATCCGGCCGCTCCTTCCAACAAAGAGCCGAACAGAAACGCGACGATAACCGCCTGAACTCTCATGTCAGGTGAAATATTGCGGAATCCCTGATTGATACGGTCGACCGCTCCCGTCCGCCGCAAAGTATTCAAAAGTACAATCGCTCCGAACAGAATGAACAGAATCGTTAAAGCTTTATGACCTCCTTCAAGTACCGAGGCAGCAATCACCTTTCCGTTCATCCCCCATATGGTGTAGGCGAGCAGAAGCACAAGAACCGCACTGTATGCCATTCCTTTTTTTGCAGCCATACGAAATACCACCAAAAATAAAAACGGAAGTATGACTGCTGCCGAAGCAGTTAATAAAAGCATAAAAGCCCCTCCTTTCTCTGTAACTGACACATTTTGTTATATTGCTCAACTTTTATGTTATCCGGCCCCGAAGAGTACACGAACGCGCGCGATATGTAACCGCTATCAAAATAAAACTGAAAAAACAGGAGAGAGGCTGCATGCAAAAACACCTCTTCCCTGTTTACGATTCTCCGATAATGTGATGCGGGGTAATGATACCGAGAAGTTTCTCATTCGGAGTGCCATTCTCGGTAATGAGAATCGCTTCCGGCCGGAAACTGCTCGAAGGGTTCCCTTTCATCATATCCACAGCCTGGTGCACGGTCGTTTTGCGACTTATGAATTTGTAGTGATCTTTACGGACTTCTACAGCCAGCACTTCCCCGATCGTCGTTCCGTTCAGATTCAAATGCTCCTCGTTAATATGGGAGGATAACCATTGAGTAATCCCCCGCGGCGTCAGGAGCCCTTTGAAGCCGCTGTTTCCGTATACGGGAAACTGGGAAAATTCCTTCTCCTTCACGATTGCGAGAAGGGAAGCGAGAGTGTCGTCCAGATGAAAAGTCTGAACATACCTGCTGAAAGCCGGTATAACGAGTTTCGGTCTGGTAAGTTCCGCTTCAATGTTCAAAATATGCTCCACCGTTTTTTCATGCGGTTCCGCAATAATATAATTGGGCATGACCCTGTTATGTACGATTGCATTGCGCAGTTCGGCAAATTCCAGCAGATCATTTTGAAACCGCTTGACCACCGCATTCCGTTTGCTGAAGTAATTGACCAGTGAAGCGAAAGGGATGTAATCCTCTGTTTCTTTCCAGCGATTCAGGTGCTGATCGATCCGGTTATAGGCACTTAAAAAAGTATCCGCATTCTTTCCCATCCTATCTCCCCCTACAGGCGCCGGTGCGCTCGGCTGCATCCAGTTTTCACTATATCACCACCGGACCTTCGGTTACAAAGTATTTCCGGGGAAATAACGGGTGATTATCGTATTTTTTATAAAGGTACTCCGCGTTTATGGCTGCTCGATTACTATTTGACTTTCAATCTGTACCCCATCGAGTGCCTGCGTGGCGAGACGATCGGCTTCGCTGTTTTCCTTCCGGGGGACATGGAGGTAAGTCGCTTCCAGCCCGCTTTCTGCCAGCCTGGCGTCAATACGATCTGCCCAGGTCAGAAAAACCGGATCGTAACACTCCCACTCTTCTTTCATCTGATTAATCACAAGACGTGAATCTCCTTTTATGCAGATCGGCTGGTAACGTATTCCGAGCATGGCCAGTTCCTGGACAGCCAGGTGCAGTGCTGCATACTCAGCCTCGTTGCTTGAGGTCAGCTCGTCCACGAGGGCATTTTTCCGGACGCGGTACCTCTCCCCGCTCTTTTCGTAATAGATCGCACAGCCCAGTCCCGCCCGTCCGTACTCTATTTCATAGCCACCGTCAAAATAGACATATACATCGTGCGGCTCGGTCTGTATTTTCTCTATGAATGCCTTAAGTTCCTTACGCAAAAATCTTTCCCCGTTGTTATTCTGAAAGACTATTTCACGGACACGGCCCATTTTCTGAAGATCCGCTTCCAGCTCCAGGGCCGTTTCAATATTCATCTCCTCCGTAAAACAGGTGATAACCGGCCCCTTCGGCACTTTATACAAGTAGCTTATGGTCAATTGCATATGCAACCCCCCTTTTTCTTTCCCGGCATAAAAAAGGCCAGAGACAAGGCCTTCAGGAAGGACTTTTGCCTCTGGTCTTCTGCCATTCGCTGCGCATGATGCCCATCTTCACCGCATCAAAGAATTCTCCGTCCACTTTCCGGGCTTCACGGACACGGGCTTCTTCAAGCATGCCCACTTTTTCCCCGACGTGGATCATACGGGAATTTCCGGACCAGGTGCTTAAACCGAGCCGGTGCAGTCCAGTCGCTTCGAACAGATAATCGATCCAGTGCTGGTACGCTTCCGAGCCGTAACCGCCGTTCCAGTAGTGTTTATCATAAATGACGATCCCCGTTTCCAGCCAGTCCGTGTTCGGATCGACCCAGTACGAACCGACAGCTCCAACAACTGTATCGTCAATTTCAATAACGAGAGAGCTCGGCACGCCTTCCATAATATAATACTGCTGTTCCCAGCTTTGGTAGAATTCCTCTTTCGTTGCATGCTGTTCGGGAATATACGGCCCATTCCATTCTCTTGAGGCCTGTTCCTCCTCTTCAAACTGCCAGTAATAGAGCACATCTATATCTTCTTTGTAAGGTTCCCGCAGAATGGTCTTTTCACCTTTGATTTCTATCATTACTTGCCCCTCCGTCTGTCAAAAACATCTCTTTTGTCTTTGTCGTCTCCATTATCACAAAGATGAGACTTTTACGCAAAAAAGACTTTCCCTGGTAAAAAGAGAAAGCCTTTATTCGTTAAACTTTTTTACACTAAAAGATTGAAAAGCTCCTGATTTTTGTTCAACTCTGTATACGTGAATCCGTGTTCTTCCATCCGCCGGATAAGGCCGTGGTAGTCTTCGTACTGTTTCAGTTCAATACCGACAAGAACCGGTCCTTTTTCACGGTTGTTCTTCTTCGTATACTCAAACCGGGTGATGTCCTCCGTATCACCCAGGACGTTGAACACGAATTCTTTGAGGGCTCCGGTCCGCTGTGGAAAATTGACGATAAAATAGTGCTTCAGTCCTTCGTAGATGAGGGAACGTTCTTTCATTTCCTGCATTCTGGAAATATCGTTATTCCCTCCACTGATGACACAAACGATCGTTTTCCCTTTTATCTCTTCCCGGTAGAAGTCGAGAGCCGTTACCGGCAGGGCTCCGGCCGGTTCCGCGATGATCGCGTTCTCGTTATAAAGGTTCAGAATGGTCGTACACACCTTCCCTTCCGGAACGCATACGACATCTTCCATAACCTGTCGGGCAATCTGGAAAGTAAGTTCACCGACCCGCGCCACAGATGCCCCGTCGACAAATTTATCGATCCAATCGAGCGTTTCCACTTTCCTGCTCTCGAGAGACATCTTCATGGAAGGCGCCCCTTCCGGCTCCACACCGATAATTTTCGTCTCGGGGGAATTCTCTTTTACGTACGTGCCGACTCCCGCAGAAAGACCGCCACCGCCTACACTCATGAACACATGGGAAATCGGCTCATCCATGTCCTCTATGATTTCTTTCCCGACGGTGCCCTGACCTGCTATCGTCCGCTTGTCATCGAAAGGGTGCACGAACGTCATCCCTTCTTCTTCGCACGCTTTATGAGCTTCTTTGTATGCATCATCAAAAGAATCGCCGGTTATAACGATGTCTACCCATTTATCCCCGAAGAAAGAAACCTGGGAAATCTTCTGTTTTGGCGTAGTCGTCGGCATAAACACTTTCCCCCTGATGCCGAGCTTCTGGCAGGAAAGTGCAACCCCTTGAGCGTGGTTGCCGGCACTGGCACACACTACTCCTTTTTCGCGGGCGCCATCACTCAGGTTTTTGATGTTATTGTATGCCCCGCGTATTTTAAATGACCGCACCGGCTGTAGATCTTCTCTTTTTAAGTAGACGTTACAGTCATAGCGGGCGGAAAGAACTTCATCTTTAAGTAATGGAGAACGTATCGCCGCTTCTTCCACTGTTTTGGCAGCTTTCCGGATATCTTCCCCCGTCACTAATTTATCCATAACTTGACCCTCGCTTTTATTTACGCTCATAGCCCCATCCTTTTCTGAAACCGAATTTTAAGCACTATTTTAACATAGGAAAAGAGCTGTGACAGCTTAAATTCTTATTTTTCTTACACAGGTTCCGGCTATTCCTCCGGCACGTAAACGTTCAGTTCGTTGTGAAGCAGGCGTGCTTCAAACGGCAGTTTCATCCCTTCGTCCCCGTCTATATTTACGACGAGATTGAGCGATGTATCGACTTTCATGTCAGTGGCGGTGAAGTATTCCACCTGTTCATTACTCTTAAGCTCCCCCCTGAACAGATCGGGGATGAGCTGGACCACTTTCGGCAGAGAAAACTCTTTCAGAATGAATACGTGAAACGCTCCGTCGTTTACCTCCGCCTCCCGCGCGAAAGTTTCGATGCCTCCGACGGAATTTGTCAGAGCTACGAGGACGAGATAGGCTTTCCCCTCCCATTTCTTTCCGTCGTAATCTATCGAAAGATCGAAGGGGGTCTCTTCCCTGATGGCTTGCGCCCCTTCAATCAAATAGGCAAGAGGACCGAATTTGGATTTTTGTTCCGGGGACACCTGATACACAGCCTCCGCGATAGCACCGACGGCCAGTACATTCATGAAATAACGTTCACCGGTAATTTTGCCGATGTCGACGGATCGGGTATTGGACGTTTCCAGAACGCCGATAGCTTTCCTTTCATCCATCGGTATACCGAGAGCTCTAGCGAAATCGTTTACAGTTCCGAGCGGTACGAAGCCGAACACGGGCTTGTGGTCTTTCTCCGCCAGACCGTTGATACTCTCATTGATAGTACCGTCGCCTCCCATGGCGACGAGGGCGTCGTACTTCCCGAAAGAAGCTTCCTCCGCAAATCGGGTCGCATCCCCCTCCCCTTCCGTATATTTCACTGTAACTTCTTCGTGCTGCTTTTTCAGTGCAGTCACTGCTTGCTCTTCGAACTTCAATCCCTTTTCCTGACCGGAAGAAGGATTGATAATTAACATTGCTTTCGTCATGACTTTTCCCTCTCTTTCTTCCCGAACTGCATATGTTCATATCTGCCCCGGGTTACTTGATAAATGCCGTAAAGGATGAGACCTGCCGAAACGAAACCGAGAATCCAGCGTCCGAATGGCTGGGAGGCGATTTCCGAAAGCGCCCCGTCCAGCCCTTTGGCCTGACCCGGATCGTGACTCAGAGCGGTCCTTATGAAGAAAAAACCGATCAGTCCAAAGACAGCACCACGGGAAACGAGCCCTGCAGTGCCCGTATTTTTAGCTATTTTCCTCTCATGATAGTCCATGTCCCCAATCAGGAATGCTTTCATAAACCGTTGTGTCAGGCCGTTTGTGATTTCATAGACGCCGTAACCGATAACACCGGCTCCTATTCCGCCGAGAATCCAGGCTCCAAAAGGCTGCTGTAACAGCTTTGCCGATAATGTATTCCCGGATCCTCCTCCGCCGGAGATGGTATTGACCGCAATACCGATAGCCTGCACTGCCAATACAGTATAAATGCCTGCGTTGATAAAGTAGGCGAACCGTTTTATCAGACCGCCCATTCCTTTCCCTTCACCTTTGGGATCCAGAAACGCTTTTATCAGTACCCATCCTATATACATGAAAAGTCCGAGGCCCATCAGCCAGACGAGGATGTTGCCGAGCGGTATACGAGCCAGTGACTGGAACATGCCGGATGTCCCCGTCGCTTTCCCGCCGAAACCTGCAGCCGCAAGCAGAGCAAGGAGGCCCACTATAAAGTAGACGCAGCCTTTGGCCATATAACCTATCCTGGCAGATCTTCTTATCCAGGGCTTTATCTCTTCCCTGTCGTACTCATCCGGGTGGATAGACTTCCCCATACGTTCCCCCTCTTTTCGTCTATAGCTGCTGCATGGAAGTTTCCCTTTTTTCACAAACAGAAACTTATATATAAAACATCAGGAGCGCAGGAATTGTTATGATACTGAGCAGCGTAGTCACGAGTGTAATTCCGGAAACCAGTTCCGGTTTTGCGTCAAACTGAACGGCGTAGATAGTGGTGGTGGCCGCCGACGGCATAGCTGCCTGTACAATCAGTACACTGGCCATCAGTTTACTCATGGGAAGAAGCGCCACCAGAGCGAACGCTATCACCGGAGATGCTACAAGTCGCAGGACAGAGGCATACGACACCTTCTTCCAGTCCAGGGACGTAACGCTTATTTCAGCCAGCTGCATGCCGAGCACGATCATAATCGTCGGAACGGTGGCTGCAGCGACGAGCTCTATCGCTCCCATCACGGTTTCTCCGACAGAAACCCCGCCGAACTTCATCACTAATGCGAGCAGCACGGCGTAGGTCGGAGGCATTTTCAATACAGACAGTCCTGCCATCTTCAAGCCGGCCCGCCCTTTTGCTGCATAGTAAACACCGAAGAAATTCATAATGATCGAGTGCAGTACCATCAGGGAAACTGCATAAATGAATCCCTCTTCTCCGAACGCAAAAAGGATAATCGGCGACCCGTAATTCCCGGAATTCATGAAAGCCGTAGAGAGAATGAGTGCACTTTCTGTCGAAGTACTGTATCCTTTTATCCAGGCGTAGATTTTGTTTATGATCAGCATAATGAATAACAGAAGCAGGGCGAACACCAGCATCATAATATAGTCCCGGTTCAGGTCTGCCGTATAAAACGTTTCAAATACAAGACAGGGAAGCATAATGTACATGCCTACTGTCGAAACGGAACGTATGTCCAGACGCCCTGCCTTCTGAATGATATATCCTGCCAGAAATACTGCGATGACGGGCAGGACCACTTCCACAAACACTCCCATACTATCCTTCCCTTTCCAAAATCATTATATCTTCTTTCAACATACCACATTTACCCGTTTCAACGCCCGGCCTTACGGGTAATTAAAAGTTATTAACTCTTCCAGACAGAAAGGGCATCCCTTATGATTAACCTCACAGAACTTCTTCATTCCTATTACATAAATTCTTACGGACCGCTCACTCTTCCGGTCCGCCAGTTCACCCTTCATTCCGCAGTTCCGAACGAACAGGGCGTCTTCTTCTGCAAATCCGGTAAGCGCAGCGGCTTGGATTATGTCGACGAAGCTGTCGCTAACGGAGGAATCTGCGTTATTGGAACGGACCCGTCTCTTCTCGGGGAGCGCGAGCGCCATCCGGACGTTACGTTCATCATCGTATCCGACCTCCCCCCCGTCATCACCCTCCTTCTCCGGACCGTCTATAACAGCGTCTTCGACGAGATGGAATTCTTCGGAGTGACGGGCACGAACGGGAAAACGACAGTAACCTATATGATTTCCACCCTTTTGAACAGATTCGGTTTCAAGACAGGATCTGTCGGTACGGAAGGTGTAATGACCAGTGATCTGCAACCCATGGATTACAATAAAACGACGCCCACGACACCCGAAGCCCCTGAGCTCGCCCGCATCATCAGCCATTTCCACAGCGAATCCTACCAGACCATGGTATATGAGGCCACATCTATCGCCCTGGATCAGGAAAGGACGACATTCATCCCGGTGGATACGGGAGTGTTTACGAATTTCAGCAGGGACCACATGGATTATCATGAGACGATCGAACATTACTTAAACTCGAAAATGAAGCTTGCCGAGGCCGCCCGTACTCTCGTTTTCTCTCTGGACTCCCCTGTCTTCCGGTCTTTGAAAGATTTCGGAAAACCGGTACGGACGTTCAGTCTTCTCGATGCCGCGGCGGATTTCTACGGAAAACGGATCACCTACGACGAGAACGGATCAAGGTTCGTGTTGCACGCCGACGGGGAACGTTTTGACGTCTACACACCTTTTATCGGAGAGCACAACATATACAATTTATTGAGCGCTTTTGCGGTTCTGTATGACAAAGGAATCCCGGTCCGGGCCATCGTTGAGGAAGCTGCGAAACTCCCGCCGCTCCGAAACAGGTTCCAGCTTCTTACGGTGTGCTAGCGCCGCTTCATCCTGGATTTTGCCCACACCCCGGCGGCCCTGGAGAAATCTCTCGGGGCCGCGCGTACGCTTGCGGATGGGAAGCTGATTGCGATGGTGAACGGCATCGGTCTCCGCGGAATCGATAAAGTCAAAAAAATGGCCAAAACGCTCACCCCTGATGTCGATTCTGTGGTGCTTGGAGCAGAGCAGGTTGGATATGTGGAACCGTCGGTAGTCATCCGTGCGATGCAGGAAGCCCTCCCCCCGGATATTTCAGAGGACAGAGTAACAACGGCGATGAGCCGGAAAGAAGCTATTGCTGCCTGTATCGGACAGTCCTCCCCGGGAGACACTATTCTGCTTACGGGCATCAACGAGCCGCAGCACTACAAAGGTACTCTGATTCCTCACGATGATATCGAGGAAATAAGCACTCATTTTTCCGCTTCCTGCGCGGACCCGAAACCGCTTGTCTGAACCTTATACCTTTATCGTAAAACAGGAAAAAGGCCCGGTCCTCTGCTTTCACAGAAGGCCGGGCCCTTATTAGTAAATATAATTATTATATTATAGCATACTAAGAATAAAGCTGATGACTACGATGAGACCAATGATCATTAAAATAGTTCGAAGCATATTTTTCACTCCTTGCTTTGTCATGTTACGTATACCTTTCCTTATCCCTTATATCTTGAAACATTTTTGTGCATATTTCCTCCTATTTACTCACGTTTCGAAGCTTATACGTTTCGAATTACGAAAAGGTCTGCTACGATAGAACGAGGAGGAGATACATATGGAAGACCATATTTGGCTGCGGCCACTTGAGAAAGACGACGTGCCTTTCATGCACAAACTATATAACAAAAAAGAGATTATGGATTTCTGGTTCACGGAAGCCCACTTCCCGAAAGACCGGATCACTACCGGTTTTGAAGAGAGAAAAGAGCCCGGTAAACACCGCCTTTTCGTCATCTGCAAAGATGAAATGAGCATCGGTCTGACCGGACTGTATGATATTGAACCGGTGCACCGGAATACCGAATTCGGCATTATGATCGATCCCGTGCATCAGGGGAACGGTCACGCGGGGGAAGTTACGAAGATGATGGTGGATTACGCTTTCCGTACCCTCAACCTCCATAAAGTTCATCTTATCGTAGCGACGGAAAACGAAAAAGCTGTGCATATTTATAAGAAAATCGGCTTCGAAATCGAGGGAGAAATGAAAGAACACTATTTCATCAACGGAGAATACCGTGATGCCTACATGATGGCGATTCTTAAACACTCTTATGAAAACCGGGTTTCCGAATAAATCCGAAAAGAGCGGACGATGCAGGGCTATATGCCCGTACGTCCGCTCTTTTTATAAACGCTATACGTTACCTTCCGCTTTCCATTTGTAGTATTTGTACAGGGCCTGTGTTCCCTCATTCTCCCCACCGTTCTCCATGAGTTCTTCATACATTTCTTTCGCAAGACGCAGCCCCGGGACCGGAAGCTCCATCCTTTCTGCAGACGCAAGCGCGATCCCCATATCTTTAACGAAATGTTTTACATAGAAACCCGGTTCAAAATCATTCCCGATCATTTTTTTGCCCAGTTTTGATAAAGAAAAGCTTCCCGCTGCCCCGTGTTCGATGCTGCTCATGACGACGGCGGGATCCAGACCGGCTTTCTCCGCGTATGTAATGGCTTCGACGACGCCCATCATCGTCGACGCGATGGCAATCTGGTTACTCATCTTCGTATGCTGTCCCGCACCCGGTGGACCCTGCAGCACGACATTCTCCCCCATCGCCTCCAGTACCGGGCGTACTTTTTCGAAAGAAGAGGGCTCGCCTCCTGTCATGATCGTCAGTTTGCCCGCTTCCGCAAATACATCACTTCCGGAAACCGGAGCATCCAGTGCCGCCTGTCCGTTTCTCTGTGCGGCTTCGGCAATTTTCACCGCCAGCTCCGGGGAAGAAGTGGTCATGTCGATGAAAACCGTCCCGCCGGAAGCATTGTTTAGAATACCGTCTTCCTTAAAATATACTTCCTCTACATCTTCCGGAAATCCGACGATGGTAATGACAACGTCTGCCTCCCTGGCAAGCTCCGATATCGTCTCTTTCCATTCCGCCCCTTCCGCGAGAAGTTCTTCCGCTTTCCGCTTCGTTCTCGTGTAAAGAGATACCGCATATCCATGTTTCATAAGATTTCTGACCATATGCCGTCCCATGACCCCGGTGCCGATGAATCCGATTTTTTTCAAATATATTCCCTTCCTTCCTGATAACTTACCGAATATTGTAACCGTTTTCCGGACAGGACTCAACGGCTTTACACTTATGTAAAAAAACGCCTCCCTCTGCCCGAGACGGCAAAAAGAGACGTTTACCTTCAGTTAACCGGATTCCGTACGCTGTTTTCCGAAATAGAAAATTCCGACAGCCCAGCCGATCACGGCCATCACCAGGGAGAAGATGAAGAATGGAACCGGTCCGAGAGAGTAGATTACCGGCACGGAAAGGGCGGTCACCAGTCCTCCCCCGAGAAACGGTTCGTATATGAGCTGTTTGTAGCCGAACGCTTCCAGCGCAGGCGTCTCCACGTTCGGGTCCACAATTCTCATGAGAAGGAGACCCGTAGCGGTGATCCCCATGGACTGTCCGAAGTCACCGATGGCACGTTCAAACCAGTACGTAGGAATCATTTTCTTCGCAAATATCTGGAAAGCGAGAACGTTCCAGCCGATACCTCCTACAGCGAGAAGCAGGAACGGAACGAAATATTCACCGATAACGGCGAGGGAAATCGTCGCAATCGCCGTCATTATCAGGATATCAAGCGACAATCCCTGGACTCTCATGACCATCTGCCTGTCCACGAGATTAAACCGATCGTAGCGGTCCAGGAACAGCTGCAGAATAATACCTCCGATCATAGCGAGCGGGAACAGAGGAATATAAGTCATAATGTATGTGTCCGTCCAAGCTCCCCACGTAACGGCCTCAAGGCCGATCAGACCCTGCTGTAGTCCGTACCCGATCAGTATCGCGATACTGATCATAGCTACGTGAAAGGAGAGCGGTTCGATCGATTCGGAGCGCAGCGTCATCTTCCCGGCTGCCTCCCTGTTTTCGAATTCGCGGATTCCGAGTTTCTGTATATCGGAAAAAGCTTTTTCGTCCATATCAAGCGCTGTCTGCCGTTTTCTGGCAGCTACGTTGATAAGAATGATACCGATGATGACACCGGAGAGGATACCGACAGTGGCAAGTCCCACTGCCAGATCATACGCCTCGGGGAACCCGAGCTGTTCAAACGTGCTCTGCATCCCGGCAGCCGTACCGTGCCCGCCTTCAAAACCGATTTCTATAAGAGCACCGGCCATCGGAGGAATGCCGAAGATCGGAGTAAGTATTAAAAGAGCGATGAGCAGACCGACGACATATTGTCCCCATCCGACCATCCAGCCGAACGATAGCTGAGGTCCTCCGTAGTCCCAGATCATTTTGAGGGAAGGCGTTTTCTTCCCGATGAAAAGGGAAGCGAAGATGACGTTGATCATCAGCCCGGGCAGTGCTGCCCATACATCCGTAATAGTTTCCGTAAAAAGCCCCGTTGCCCAGAATGAATCTGATCCGGTCAGCGGCGCCAATAGATTCCCGAGCACCTGAGGTCCAAGCAGAAGTGCTGCGAAACCCCCAAGAATCGAACTTGGAAGAAAAAGGGACTGAAACAGAGGTACGCTCACTCTGATCAGCTTCCCGACCAGCAAAAATAGCCCCATGACGAGCAGGGCGAACCCTATCGTGTTTGCTGTCATAATATTTCTCCTCTCCCTGTTTTATACTACTGAGGTTCTTCCCACAGGCGCCCCGGAGTAAACTTCGGAAAGTATGCTTCGTTCACGGCTATCGAAGCAGAAGTCCTTACGGTATTTTGCGTTCCCTTCCCCTTCAGAAAAAGCGGCCGACTGTCACGATTCACCGGTTTTCGTGCCCTTCAAGTCACTTTCTGTCTTCTGAAAGTAACGGAAAATGCAGAAACGTGCCGTTCGCATCCCGGTTCAGCTTCTGAAGGTAACGAAAACATCCACAAAAAAATCACCGGCCCAAAATATGGGACCGATGATTGAAAAGCAGCTTACGCACGGAACGAACCTTCCATAATGGATTCTTCAACCGGGCGACGCGGAGACGGCTGTTCCCGCTTCTGCATCTCTTCTTCCAGTTTTTCTTTTTCATCCTGATAACCGATAGCGACGAGCGCCTGAATCTCGAACTCTTCCGGAATACCGAGAGTTTCGCGGGCCTGATCTTTATAAAAACCGCCCATAGCGTGAGTGATGAGACCGTTCCTGCGGGCCTGCAGGGAAAGGAAACCCCAGGCTGCCCCGGTATCGAAAGCGTGAGTGGCGTCTTCTTTATCAGAAATGATAAGAGCGAGGACCGGTGCCTTCTCGCACCATTTACGGTTTCCGTCCATGACGAAAGAATGGAACCGCTCACGGTCCTCCTCCGTTCTCGCTATAATAAAACGCCAAGGCTGCATATTCATGGCAGATGGAGCCCAGCGCGCCGCTTCAAACACGCTCATAAGATCCTCTTCGGCTATTTCCTTCTCCTGGAACGATCTCGGGGACCAGCGTTCGAGAAACGCTTCGTCGATTTCATAATTGGCCTTCCGATACTGTTTCATTTCACTTGCGTTCATACTGTTTCCTCCTCTGACACATACTTCGTCCATTATATACAAAAGAATATCTTCATTTCAAGATTTGAACTTCTACATTCTTTTCCCGGACAGGGCACTGGTGATTTTTTCCCAGGCCGATGTGCTTTCTTCCTTTCCGGAAACGAGAAGATTCACGTATAACGCATCGATGACGCTCATCTGTGACATAGCGGATGAGAGGATCTGCGGGCGATAGTCGGCTTCCTCCGCGACGGTCGTCAGCACGACATCGGAGCGTTCCCGGAGCGGGGATTTTGCGAGATTGGTAATAGCGATGACAGGTACACTGCCGCTTTTCAAAATGTGGAGAACGTCGAGCACGTCCTTCGTCGTTCCCGAATGGGAGATGAGAACGGCGACGTCCTTATTTTTCAATTGGGAGGCGGACATGAGCTGCATATGGTTATCTGCCTGGCTGAACACGGAAAGACCGGTTCGCAGCAGCTTGTGGCAGGCATCCTGGGCGATGATATTCGAACCGCCGCACCCGAAAAACCCCACCCTGTCCGCCTGGCGCAGCATTTTCACCGCTTTCGCCACTTCGGAAGTGTCCAGCACTTCGAGCGTCTCTTCCATCGTGCGTATGTTGGATCGGAAAACTTTCTCCGTGACCTTGGCTTCGTCATCCGTACGGGTTATGCCTTCCAGCTCCTCTTTGTCCGCACCGACCAGTTCCGAAGCAAGCTCGATTTTCATATCCTGATAACCTTTGAACCCCATCGTTTTGCAAAAGCGGAAGACGGTGGACACGGCGATGCCGATGTCATCAGCCGCTTCGTTGATCGTCCCTTTTACAATCCGTTCCGGCTTCTCCAGTATATAGTCCGCTACACGCCGCTCTGTCTGTGTAAACTGAGGATACTCCGAGCGGATACGCAGGAGACAGTGCCTCTTTTCCCTGGCTGCCATAAACGTCTCTCCCCTTCCTTTACAGTAAGTTCATCTTAATACGAAGAACGGGAAAAAGAAAATATTTTTGTTACCGTTTACAAAAGGAAAAATATTTTTCTGTAAACGATTGCAAAGAAAAAATTTTTCATGTACTATAAGCGGTATGAAAATACAGAAACATTAGGAGGTACCAGCAATGTCATCCACCATGCTTATTCTTATCGCCGTAGCGGGAATTTTCGGCCTGCTATTTCTCGTGATCCGGACGAAACTGCACGCGTTCGTTTCCCTTATGATCGTCAGCCTTCTCGTCGGTATAGCTGCCGGAATGCCTCTCGGAGAAGTCATCACTACTGTAGAAGAGGGGATGGGCGGCACTCTCGGGTTCGTCGCCATCGTCGTCGGGCTTGGAGCCATGTTCGGAAAAATGCTCGAAGTCTCGGGCGGAGTGGAACGTCTCGCCCAGTCCCTGCTCGGACGATTCGGGGAGGATAAATCCCAGTGGGCTCTCGGCATCGCCGGTTTCCTCGTCGCTATTCCCGTCTTTTTCGACGTAGGATTCATCATCCTCGTTCCTATTGTATACGGACTTGCGAAGAAATCCGGCAAGTCGCTCTTGTACTACGGCATTCCGCTTCTTGCAGGACTGGCCGTCACGCACAGTTACATACCGCCGACTCCGGGACCTATTGCTGTCGCAGACCTTATCGGAGCGGATCTCGGCTGGGTCATCTTCTTCGGTGTACTCGCCGGTATTCCGTCGATGATCATCGCAGGACCGCTGTTCGGCCGCTACATTGCTAAACGCATCGACATCGCCGTACCGGACTACATGGATTTCGAAGAAAAAGAATATGAAAAAGATCTGCCAAGTTTCTGGATGATTACTTCCATTATTCTTGTGCCTCTCGTTCTGATACTTATTAATACGGCCTCCACCATCATTTTCCCGGAAGGAAGCACTGTACGTTCCATTACCACTTTCATCGGTAACCCGATTGTGGCACTGACGATCGCCACGCTGCTTACATTCCGGATTCTTGGAACGAAAAGAGGCTACTCCCGTCAGGAAGTGCAGGACATCGCTACGAAAGCGCTTGAACCTGCAGGAATCATCATTCTTGTCACCGGGGCCGGGGGCGTATTCAAGGAAATGCTCATCCAGTCCGGAGTCGGCGATGTGCTCGGGGAAATGATGGCAGGATCCCCGCTGCCGCCGATCCTTCTCGCCTTCCTTATCGCTGCCATCGTCCGCGTGGCCCAGGGCTCTGCAACCGTGTCCATGGTTACGGCAGCCGGGCTTATATCCCCGGTCATCGATGTAGCCGGTCTCGAAGGTGCCGCTCTCGGCCTGATCGTCATTTCGATTGCCGCAGGAGCTACGGTGCTCTCTCACGTAAACGACTCGGGTTTCTGGCTCGTGAACCGCTTCTTCGGTCTTGACGTCAAAGACACCCTGAAGACGTGGACCGTCATGGAAACGCTGATCGGCCTGGTCGGGCTCACCGTGGCACTCATTCTCGGACTTTTCATTACGTAACGGATAATCGTGACATTGAAGCCCCTTCATTCGGTCTCAGTGTCACGTTTTTACGTTAATCGTACCCATCGGAGCCGTTTTACACTTCTGAAGGGCACGTATTCACGATTATCGTTCCCTTCCGAAGACATTCGGGCGGCTGAAGGGAACGATAATCGTAATATTTCAAAAAAAAGACACCCCTAAAACCGAACATTCAGAGTTCGATTTTGGTGGTGTCTGTTATTTATAAAGCGTAACACTTCAATGTCTTCTGTACCCCGGTCCTCTCAATCCCACGTACCACCTATTCCTTTCTCAAGGCTTTTTTCCCGGCAGAACGGGCAGCGGGCCATTTCCAGCCAGTCGAGAGAAAGAATGCGTACATTTTCACTGCGGCATTTCGTACAGCGGGGATAGTTGTGGGAATGAGAGCCGTCTTCGAACAGAAATTTGATAGTCGGGCGGCTGCTTAAACATAAACACTCCTGACACTGGGTGAGCTGGAAGCTGAACTGATAGTCGTTCACCTCTTTATCTTCGAGCAGTTCCTCCAGTTCCTTCCGTTCCCAGTACGGAAATTCACCGAGGCATCTTGCGAGAGAACTGTGAAACATGCCAAGACCGAAGCGAAAATCCTCCGAGTACCCGCATCCACGGCACCTTACTTCTGACGTTACCCCATAGGACCGCCTCCGGTATATATTTTTTGATTATCCTTATTATACTCCATTTCCCGGAAAACGTTTAACGATAAGTCATTCGCAGTCCGGATGGACGGAGAGGTTTTATATAACCGGGATGGCCCGACTTATTGTTTCCAAATGTTATAGTACGTCTTCGCTTCTTCCGGATCATCCACGTTGTCGATCAGCCCTCTCGCCTGTTCATCGATATAAGGATCGTTATCCCTTTTATAAAGAGCAGCGAGTCCTCTTAAAATGTCTTCGCGAAGAAGTGTGCTATTTTTCTCCCCGGCGGCTGTATAAAATCTTTCAATCATAGATCCGGTCACAAGGTTCTTCTGCCGGGCACCTCCGAGAGCGATCCGCCATACCGACTGCAGAGCACGGCGCGCTGCAGTAAGATCTTCATCTTTTGTCACCTGCCATACGTTTTGGAAATCGCGCATGATCCGGTATTCCGGGTCACTGACAGCAAGATAGGACAGGAACTGAGCGGCCTCTGATCTGAGGCGTGCATCTTCATCATCGAGGAATCCGACGAGTCTGTCCCACACTTCATAACTCCATGATACTTCCGTTTCCATTTCTTCAAGGAGGGCCCGGTGTGCTTCCCCGGAACCGTTCCTCCATTCTTCAAACAGCTGTTCTATACGGTTATCCATAACGAAATCCTCCTTTTCTTCCTACCATATCATTTTCCCGGAAAGAGCGCGGAAAAACAGGGTGCGTCATTTATTTTTATTTTGTCGCCCGGGTAGTTATACTGGGCTTATAGTCCAGCTAAGGAGTGATTCTGTTAGGCAAGCTTGACCAAAAAACAGCAATCATCAACCGAATTTCTTTGCACAAAAAAGTTGTGCAGGGGACGTTACATACAAAAGGAGGACATACATATGAAAAAACAGGTTAAAGTCGTGGCAGCCATTATCGAGAACGAGAAAGAGGAAATTCTCTGTGCTCTCCGTTCTCCCGATATGAGCATCCCGAATATGTGGGAGTTCCCCGGCGGAAAAGTCGAACACGGGGAATCTCTGCAGGAAGCGCTTGAACGGGAAATCCGGGAAGAACTCGGCTGCAGCATCCGGGCCGGCGAAGTTTTTAACCGGAACGTGCATGAATACGATTCGTTCATCATTGAACTGATCGCCATCGAAGCCCGGCTTCTCGAGGGAGAGCCGGAACCGAAAGAACACGCTAAACTCGTATGGCTGAAACAGGAGCACCTCCCTTCTCTCGTCTGGGCCCCCGCCGACATACCGGCTGTCGAAGAACTTACACCTTCTCGGTAAGTTCCGTATACAGCTGTTCCGGCAGCTGGTGATGCAAAGCAATCTGCACTTCCACCGGCTGCTCTCCCCGCCAGGAGATGGTATCCCCTTCCCCGATGTAGATATACGGTTCCGTAAATCCGGCCTCTATCTGCTTATACTTGCGGACGAACAAGTGCAGCCGTATACCCCGCTCGCGGTTATAAAGAATATTTTTCCCCCGCTCGGAGTCCTGCTTCGTACTGTTCGGGGTTTCCCACTGGAACTGCGTGCGGCTGATCAATTTATCATTGTAGTTGATGCTTTCTTTAATATCCGCCTCTTTATGCAGATCGATGAAAAGAAAATAGTCACACCCGTTCTGCAGAAGCCCGGAGCCCCGGAATGCCGAATGACTCTTACGGTAGTTCGAAAGAAGAGCCGCATCCGCCATCTGGTACTGTTCATACAGTTTGAAATGAGGAATCCCGTAATAACGGGAGCCGAATTCCCGCTCATATCTCAACAGTCCGTATTCGAGTACGTCCAGCAGATAGGCGCGGTACTCCGGATTGCTCAGCAGTTTATCGAATAACAGCGTCCGCTCGGCCCTGTCCCCATCATAAGACACGAGTTTCGGCGTCCTCTTCCGCATCCCGGAGTCGAAAAATTCCTGGTTCACGTAGCAGAGGGCGTGTTCGACACTCGCTTCCGGCACCTCTTCCACCCACTTCTCTATTTCCATTCGTGCTTCTTCACGGGTGAGCGTACGTTTATGGACGAGAGCCCGGAGAACTGCGAAATCATAGCTCCGTTTAAGCGGAAGCATCGATGAAAGCCATTTGAGCGTTTTGATGAACGTCTCATCTGCGCTCAGTTCTTTAAGGTGATCGTCTTTTTCCGTGGCTGCGACGAATTCCAGGTACGTATTCTTCTTCCTGATGAAAGAAACCGGATCCGGAGCGTTTTCGTACGTATAATAATCCATCAGCCAGTGCGGAGTCTTTCCGGCCCGGACGCGTTTGAACTCCTGGTACTGCTCACGGAGATATGTCATCGACATGAATGACTCCCGGTCAATCTGGGTCAGAATCCGTTCTTTCGAAATTTCATCCATTTCGATATGGGTGGCTCCCGGCAGATGAGCGAAACCGGTGGATATAGCGACTTTCAGACTTTCTTTGTCGTAATAGCGCTGCCCGTTCAAAGCGATGGCGATGAGAAACGTCTTTGCGTGATTTCCGATAAAATCAAGCACCGTCAGAAACTCTTTGCCCTCGTATTTCCGAAGGCCCCGCCCCAGCTGCTGGATGAAAATGATCGGTGAATTCGTAGGTCTGAGCATCAGCACCGTATTTACAGAAGGGATGTCGACCCCTTCGTTGAAAATATCCACCGTAAACAGAAACTCGATCTCCGACTCGTCCGATTCCAGGCGGCGTATGGCTTCCTGCCGTTCTACACCCTTGTTCTCTCCATCCAAAGCAAGACTCGGAATGCCGCGCTTCCGGAACTCTTCAGCCATGTATCCGGCGTGCTCCCGGCTGGCACAAAATCCGAGACCTTTTCTCTTCTCCCCGTCCCACCCGTAAAACTCCATGTTTTCGATAATAAAATCGACGCGTTCGTTCACTTTCAGTCTTCTCGTTATTTCGTCAATATCGTCAACAGATACGTCGCTAAGATCTACATTGTCGATATCCGTTATTCCGAAATAGTGGAAAGGAACGATAATATCGTCCTCAAGAGCGTCATGCAGACGCACCTCCAGTGCCACGTTCTCATCGAACTGTTCAAAGATCGACTGCTGGTCCCCCCGCTCCGGAGTCGCCGTCATCCCGAGCGTAAAGTCGGCATCAAAATATTCGAAGACTTCCTGATACGTCGGAGCCGTGACGTGATGCGCTTCATCGTAAATGATGTAATCAAAGGCCCCGGGATCAAAGGAATTATAATAGTTATGAAGCGTGCGGATGTTAGCGAACAGATAGTCCGCTTCCAGATCTTTCTGTGTACCGGTCAACAGTCCGAAAGATACGTGAAAGTTATGTAAGAAATATTCGAACGTCTCCTTCGCTTTCTGCAGGATCTCCTCGCGGTGCACGACGAACAACAGTCGCTTCGGCCGTTCCCGGCGTACGTCAAAAGCCGACATATACGTCTTCCCGGTACCGGTAGCCGCAACGACGAGCGCCTTCTTCTCCCCAATACTACGGAGCCGGTCGAGGTTCTCCATAGCCCGTGTCTGCATACTGTTCGGCGTCACGTACGTACTTTTTTCATAAACGAGAGACTGGTGAGTGACAGTCTCTTTCAGGTTACGGACGAGCTCGGTATAATCATGCAGAAACTCATCATCCACCCTGCGGCTTCTTTCCCACAGACCATTGAATTCGTTGATCACCCGGTCCATGAACGCGGCATGCTGTTTGGAAATAAGTTCGACATTCCACTCCACGTTACTTTTCAGTGCGTGCTGGGTAATGTTGGAGGACCCGATAATCACTTTGTAACAGTCTTCGTATTCAAATATGTACGCTTTCGTATGAAAACCGGTCTTATCGGTGACGAACACCTTCGATTCAATAAGCGGGAACTCTCTCAGCTTCCGCAGTGCCTCAGGGTCGGTGAAATTCAGATAAGTGGAAGTGAGAATTTTCCCTTCCACACCTGCTGTCTCCGCTTCCTTCAATGCTTCCAGCAGCAGCTGAAGACCGCTGAAGTTGAGAAAGGCGACACTGAAATAAAAGGAGCGGCACGTCTCAAGGGAGGTTTTCAACTCCTGCAGAAGACTTTCCGTCTGTGTATTCACAATAAGTCGTGGTTCATTCGGCATACCTTCACCTCTGATTCTGGAAATAATTTGTATCCATCGTATATGAGTTTTGCCGATCGATCAATGACAATAGTTTCCAGGATCCCCGGTTTTACGGATGCAAAAAGCAGCCGGCCTCCCGGTCGACGGCTGCTCCGCTTATATTCCCTCAGCTCTCTAAAACCCCCAGTCCCAACCGTAAGCTTTCACTTCTACGTCTTTCACTTTTCCGGCGTTTTCAGCAGGTATCCCGGGGTAAGTAAGTTCGAATCCTGCTTCACTTCCCGCGTTCACACTGACAGAAATACTGTCGGTCAGGACACCGAGAAGAGAACCATCTTCTGCATAAAGCCCTGCAGCAATCCGGATATCCTCCTGTACATCCCCGGTCATATTTTCAACGATGCCCGTGACTCTATACGGGTTATATTCATCTCCGGGACCATGCTGAACATTTTTCACTTCCATTAAATTTGCATCCTCTCCAAAAGCCTCCCGATATTCAAAGTTATACGTCGTATGATCGAACTCTTCCGGATCGGTTACTCCATCCAGAGTAGTCGTCTGAGAGACGAAAGCCGTCTCCCCCGGCTTCAGAACTTCCGGCGTTGCACTGTTCATGGCATCGGTACCAAGAACCGACCCCTCTTTGTTCATAAAATTCATCTGTACTTCCCCGACCACTACCGGAACGTTATCGGTGTTCTCTAATACAGCTGCAGAATGAACCCAGAGAGAATCTATGGAATCCACCCATGCGCTATCCGTCTGGTCAGCTATTTCCACGGCAACACTTACATTTTCTTCTTTACTCTCTTTCTGCACTTCATCCGGAGCCGTTTCTGCTGATTGCTCCTCCACCGTTACTTCCGCTTTTTCCTCCTGTCCCTCGGCCGCTTCCACCTCTTCGCTTTCCGGCGTATCACCGGTAGCCTCTCCTCCTATATTTTCTCCGGAACTGCAGGCTGTTAAAACCAAAAAAAGCATGAAGAAAGAAAATAATATTATCTTCTTCATAACTCCCTCTCCCTTACGCAGCTTCCTGCTGTATTTTTTCTTTTCTAAAAATACCCATTAAACCTGCCGGGACGAGAAACAAAGCCGGAACCACTCCAAAAAGACTGATGGAAATAAGAATAGCGATGCCGCTGATCAGCATCATCCAACCTCCAAGCCCGGCTTTGAATTTAACGACTACCGCCCCTATAACAGCCAGACTGCTGAAAATAAAGGCGCTTGCTCCAAGACTCCCGAGCTCACTTGTCTCATTCAAAGCTGCATCCACCGAACCGATAAACAATGCAAAAAAAGCTCCGCCAAAACCGATTAACCCTCCTATAATCCCTAACGCCATCTCTGTCGTTCTGCTCATCTTCCACCCTCCTTTCCAATTTTATTACATATATTATAAAATCAATTATCTGAAAATTCTATATATTTATAATTCAGGTGCAAAAAATTGCCAACGTCTTACATTTAACAGAATTTTTTGTAATTAATATGGAAGGCTTATCCAATCTCCTCTATACTTGGACGTAGGCTGAAATTCAGGAGGTACGAAAGTGAAAAAATATTGGACCCTGCCACTGCTCGTCATTGTAATCGGTATTATGTTCCTAATGTTTCAAAACTATAAGCAGGCCGCTGCCCTCCCTTCCGATTCGTGGCATCGGGAAGCGAAACTCGGCGAAACCGAAATCCGCGCCGGGCTGGACGGCAGAAAAACGGAAAATGGCATTCGTCTCGCTTATTTTACGGAAGAAGCTCTCGCCATTCAGACGTACGACGAAAATTTGAACAGTACAGAAACGACGAAAATCCCCATCCGGAATACGAAAGGGGCTGACGTTTTCATCGGCGGTACACATACGATTTATTACAGTGACGGAGGAGTGTATCGTGCCGACACGGAAGATAAGATCGCTGAATCGGAAATCTTTCTTCCCACTGAAAAGGGTGCAGTATACGCAGAAGGGGGAAAAGCCGTCTACGTGGACGGAGGGACGCTTGAAACGACCGTCATATCCGAAAACGTAACGGAATCCTCTTCCATCCATGCCTATGAATCGAATCGGGGGACTGTCGTTTCCGTCAGTGAACGGGAAGATAACAGTCTAACTTCCTCTATTCACCTAAAAAGGAAGGATGAAGTCGAAAAAGTGGATCAGTTGAATGTCGACCTCTCCCCTTCCCTGAAGATGGAAGACACCTATCCGTTAATCCAGGGAGACACTGCCACTCTGCTCATCAATGCCGTCCCGGCTTTCGTCCGTTCTTCTACAGGAGAGAAAAATTTCTTCCTGGCTAACAAAAAGAACGGTTCCGTTTCACTCACTGACGTTACATTTCCGGATCCGAACAGAGAAGGAAGTCCCCTGCAGGAAGTTGAAGACCTTCACGTTTATGAAAAAAACGGAACTCCTCTTCTCCTATTCAGAGCCCAGGGGTATACTGAAACGAAAACAGGCAGCACGGAAGCGTTCAACGTTTTCGAAGGAGAAGTGAAAAATGACAGTATCACTACAGAGAGACTCAGCAACACCCCGCGTCTGTCCGTTCGCCCGGAAGTGATCGATGCAGGGATGATCGCCTGGATTGATGAGGGGGCGGATGAGAACACACTGTTCACAGCCGCTTCCAAAGAGCACACAGATTTTTCCGCTTCCGCTTTCTCCGGGGACATACTGCTCCGTACAGCAGGAAAAACACTGACGATGCTGTCGACCGGGCTTATGACCATTTTTCTGACTGTGCTCTGGTATGCCGTTCCCCTGCTGGTTATGGTGTTCTGGATGTCGAAACGCCGCAACCCTTTCGACGAAGAGAAAGAATGGGTTCTGTATGTATCGGCAGCCATTTACACGACAGTCGCCTTACTGTTCGACCATCACCTGTTCAAGCCACAGCTCATCGAGGCTCTGCCCGGGATACTCGATTTTCCCGGCAGTCCATTCGCAATCATTCTTCTCTTCTCTCTTCTGTCCTTACTGATCGTCAGATTTTCGGGAATGGATAAATGGTGGGGGCTTCCGGCACGTGTCACTTATTTCGTCGGCCTGCACGTCGTGTTTATGACCGTTTATGTAGGTCCCTATTTATTCTGATGTTTCACGTGGAACAAATGGAGCGTACCCGTTTGGCATTATCATACCGATAAAATCAACCGGAAAATTTTCGGCTGTATTTTTTTCAGAAAAATGGGAAGATGTACAGTGGCCTCTCAATCAATGAAGAAAACATATAACCGTGAGGGAAATTTACGTACAATCGCGCTTACAGCATCATTAATAAAATCCTGTTTACCCAATAGCCAAAAGCCGAACCCTCCTGATTCAGGAGCGGATTACGCTTTTGGTTTCGCTGTCTCAGGTTTTATGGAAGGGCTTTCTCTTCGAAGAAAACTCAACCCTTCATTTCACGCTGTAAAAGCGCCGGAAAGTACTGCTTTCTCTTCGGTAAAAAAATTAAGGAGGAATGGAAGTATGGCAATGGATAAATATCCGTCCAGGCAGGGTGATCACAAGGAGATTATGGACCGGAAAGACCCGATCGTTCACGGCGGTGCCGACTACGACGGACCTCTGGAGGAAAAAGATTTAAGCTTTTATGATGAGAACGGGTACATCATGCTGCAGAACCTGTTCACTGCTGACGAAGTTAAGCTTATGAAAGAAGAACTACGTAAAACGATGGAAAATAACGAAAACCGTGATGCGCCGGACGTCATCAAGGAGCCGAACAGCAACGAAGTCCGCTCTGTATTCGAAATCCACAAAGACAGCGGGTTCTTCGAAATGCTTTCGAAAAATGAGCGCATCGTCAAAGCGGCCCAGCAGATTCTCGGCAGTGATGTGTACATGATGCAATCCCGCATCAATTTCAAACCGGGCTTCAAAGGCAAAGAGTTTTACTGGCACTCGGACTTTGAAACGTGGCATATGGAAGACGGCATGCCTGATATGCGGGCGCTCAGCTGCTCTATCATTTTGACGGACAACTACGAATTCAACGGCCCGCTTATGCTTATACCGGGATCACAGAAGTGGTACGTCTCCTGCCCGGGCACGACTCCGGAGGACAACTTCAAACAGTCACTGAAAAAACAGGAGACCGGTGTACCGGACAACGAAAGTATGGAGTGGCTCACCGAACAGGCCGGCGGACAGATTGACCGCACCACCGGACCTGCAGGCTCTGTCCTCTTCTTCGACTGTAATACGATGCACGGCTCTGCCGGGAACATCTCCCCTTACCCGCGCAGTAACGTATTCTTCGTATTCAACTCGGTGGAGAACAAGCTCGTGGAACCGTTCAGCGGCACGGAGCCGCGCCCGGAATTTCTTGCCAACCGGGAAAACACTTCCGCTATCAAACCGCAGGCAGGTTCTCTGACAGAAGACGTCTCTTCCAGATAATAAGAGATGCAGCACCGCCTTATAAAAAAGACGCATGCCTCCAGAAGAGGTATGCGTCTGTGATTGACGAAGAATTAGATGTGCGTTTTCAAATGGTAGTCACAGAAACCACTATCGTACCGTATGGCAATGGTGTACAGCGTACCGTTACATTAGAGGAAATGATTCCTTCTGCTGATAGGCTTATAGCAGATATTATGCTTAAACAAGAGACAGATACAGGTATTAGAAGAGGTAACGTATGGACAGAGTTTGTGACTGTTCCGTTCAGTAATGAAGAAACAACCATTGATTTTAGTGTACCGTTTAAAACAAAACCAGTCATCAATTGTACAGTGATTGGCTCTGAATCTATACAACCAACGGTGGAATATATTCAATCCACCCTTCAGGATATTCCTGTCTATACTGGTTGCACAATCAATGCTCCTTTAGGTACAGGACAACAATTCTGTATGCTTGCTTTTGGGAGGGTATAATATGGCTGTATATCAACGTTTTGACCCTGACCTCTGGCGTACAGTATTCAACTTTGAGTGTATGTGTACTCTCACCACCACAGATACCGGAAATCTTGTGATGACTGGCTTTTTTACCACAGAAGGCGATTATATTGGTGTGTATTATCAGAGTGAGGATGTGAACACACATGATTACTACAAATATACAACCAACTATGATTATACCGATGTGACATTCTCTTTTGTTCCTGAATATACCGGCAAAGTAGCACACTTCAATGATCGGACACTTAAAACTGCTATGAATGTGATAGCAAAGGATGGTACAGAATATATAGTCACTCTGGGCTTTTACGGTCAAAAAAACGATGGCTCAGATTCCTTCCTTTTTGATGGAGAAATTGAGCTATCCAATCCGTGGATTGATGTAGGAAGTGAAACGGTAGAGTGGACGAAAGAAGAGACTGTTCAGAATGAAGACGGCTCTACAAGTACCGTTACAAGGAGTGGAACGGGTGAAATAGGTACAGATTATGATATGGACTATGTGGATGGCGTGTTTTTTACTAAGGAAGGTGGTATTCCCTATAATGCTGATGTGGATATCACCTATACTTACAACACTCATGAGAAGTACACGTTGAATTTTAATAACCTATACGAAGGTACTCACCCTGATTTACAGACGATGATTGACCCTACAACCATATCCAAAATGACATTCTCTATTATTCCTGATTATTATGTGGAAGGAAGTCGTATTCTGACAGGGAGAACCGATGATTTCACTATCACATTATCCGGTATAGAGGTGGGAAATGGAGAGTTGAATACAAAGCCTGAACCTATGCCACGTACTGTATATCGTCCAGCAGAGGGTTTTGACGATGAATATGATAAAAACCCAAAAAGGTTAATGGAGCAGATGAACATTCTCGGCTATGAAAAGCTAATTAATTTATACATTGGTGCTTCACATTTTCATTATAAAGTTGGTCAAGAAGGCGAGGAAAGCACAGGATATAATGTACAAACCATTGATACAACAAAAGGAATCAATGAGCCGTTCCGAGTGTGGTTACAAAGTTTTCTAAAGCATATGAAGCTGAATAACTTTGATGATATTATCATTTCCGTTTCGATGGAACACTTGCAGATGCCTGATGAATGGAAACAATTGATGTACGACGGGCAGCCGGGGGCAACAGGGTGGCAGCCTTCTACCAACTTCTATGACCCAAACAATGAAGCTGTACAAACGTATATCAGAAAGATTTCCAAAGAGATATTAGATATTGTGCAGAATGAAGGTATGCAAGTAACATTACAGCTTGGTGAACCTTGGTATTGGTGGCAAGAGTTTCAGCCGGGGAATGTGAATCAACCATTTGAAGGACAGCCGCCTTGTTTTTATTCTCCAGATACCCTAAACCGATACGAATCAGAGACGGGTGAACAGCTTCCTGTCTATGAAGAATCAAAAACGATGGCAACCGAAGAGAATAAAGAAGTTTGGAAGAAGTTGAAACACTATCTTGGTGATTACTCGGAGTTTATGAAGTCAATTGCCAATGAGTATGACAATTCAAGATACACCGTACTATTTTTCCCTCCTTCTGTATTGGATAAAGAGCGTGTTCCAGTGATGATGCAGGAAGTCAATACACCGTTTCATGTCTGGAACGACAATCAGCTTGATTTTATTCAAATTGAGGATTACGACTGGGTTACGAGTGAAAATGATCAACATGTCAACGTATATCCTTATGCTTGGCTGGAATTAGGTTATCCATTTATCAAACAACATTATTTTGCTGGTTTTGTTTTGAAGCCTGAAAATGCAGATAAAGAGTGGCCGCTGATTGAAAAAGCCGCCGCAGGTGCTGTAGGTAGGCAATTCAAAGAAACATTTATATGGGCTGGTACACAGATACGCCGTGATAGTTGGACGCCGCGACAAAACTATTATTCATCCGATTGTGAAGCATGGATGCAGGTTAATTTACATCAGTATGGGGAGTGATGACTTGCTTGCAATGATTTAAATATAGTAAAATATAAGGAAAATAGGAAAAAAGATGAAGGAGATAACTATGTATAAATGGGTATCTATCATTGCCAGTGTATTGTTCTTTATGGGAGTTTCTACCGTTTCTGCTGAAAATGGTGATGACACAAAACCAAGTGTGCTGCTCGTTCACTCCTTGGAAAACCAGGGGCAGATGAAAGAAGTGAGGATGCTGGACGCTTTGCTTGGACAGTTCACTGATGATATTACATTGACAACGGATGACAAGCTGCAAGAAAAAGAGGTGAACTCCTACAGTCACCTTTTCTACTACGGCGGCGTTCCTAAGCAGTTGTCTAAAAGCACGATAAGCGTGCTAAACAACTATCAGGGAAAGATTTATGCTGCTGGCCATAACGTAGACCAATTTTCGCAGCGATTCTCCTTTTTAGAATGGGAGGGGGAAACGTTGATTAATAGTGATGTTACTTTAGCCGGAGCGGAGTCGATGACCTTACCAGAAGAACGAATTGTGTATGACATCAGAAAAGGTGATAAGGCAACCGTTGCCGCTAAAAGTGAAGACGTTCCACTTGTAGTCCATTCAGGAGGTGACTATTATTTTTCCGGCGAAACATTCTCTCCGCCCTTTGGTCAGGTAATCACCGAATCATTAGCCGCTTTCTTCGAGAAAGATAATAAAAGCCTCGTGAAATATCTTCGGCTGGAGGACGTTGATCCATTATCGGACCCGAATCAACTTCAATCCCAGGCGGAATATTTAGCAGAAATGAACGTCCCCTATATGGTTTCTCTTATTCCGGTACACACCAATGAAGAAGGAGAGACCGTTCATTTATCTGATTCACCGGAATTGATTGATACCTTACAGTATATGCAGGATAACGGGGCAAGTATCGTTCTACACGGGTATAAGCATCAGTACAGACGTTCAGAGACTGGAGAAGGTTTTGAGTTCTGGGATGTCGAGAATGATCGGCCTATATACCAACCCTCTTCTGAAGACGCAAAGACGAAAAGCGACTTTAAAACGGATCAAGCGTATCAGAGTTACATGAAGGAAGCAGCCACCTTTGAAAAACAATACATCGAAGAAGTAGTCACAAAGGGTATTCAAGAGTTGACCGATCACAACTTATATCCATTGGCATTTGAAGCCCCTCACTATGCCATGTCGCAGCAGGGATATGATGTTGTATCGGATCATTTCAGCTCCTACGTGGGACAGCTTCAGTTGACTAACAACACATGGAAAGGGCAGTATGCTCCCCCTTATGAATCTCAGCCGTCCTTTCTCCATGGAATGACAGTTTATCCGGAAACACTGGGGTATATCGAGAAAGGGGAGCAGGCTTCCTTCGATCGTATGGACGAAGAAATAGGGCAAAGGTCTACTCTTACAAAATCCTATTTGTCTGCTTTCTATCATCCATATCTAGGTCTTGAAGGTCTGAAGAAAGTCGTGCAGAACCTTGAAGCAGTTGATGACAGTACCTGGTTAGACTTGAAAGAACAAAACAACACAGTCAGTGCTGGTGATCTAAACATCACATCCGATAACGGACAAATCAAAGTAGATAATACGAAGGTTGCCAGTGAACATGAAAGATCAATATTTAGAAAAGAGATACTAAAGTACGCTGCGTTTCCCTTGGGTATTTTAATTATAGTCATTCTATATGTTGCTCGAAAGGCACTTAATAGAAAAAAGGAGAACTAAGAGCCCTTATAGATAGGGCTCTTCAGCTTGTAGAGAAACCCCGTGTTTTTCTGCAAGCTTTTTTTGTGCAGTTCGTGCGGGCGAATACCACTCGCTTTCCGCGGACGAACGCCCGAGC